>JAGATO010000258.1 GCA_017621195.1 Bacillota bacterium
AAGTTGAAGGCAAACAGCAGTCCCTTGCGATAGAATGCGATGACCTGATCGCTGTCCCGGCACAGGCGCAGATCGCCCATGCGCTGCTGGAACATGTGGTTCCGCTTGGTCAGGCGGATCATGTCCCGATCGAAGTCACCCAGCCACTGGTATTTCAAAAAGCCGTTGTCCAGCAGGCTCCACTGACGGCGGCAGTAGTGGAAGCTCCAACCGTTTCCTTCTCTGGGGAAGTCGATCCATTCCGGATGACCGAATTCATTTCCCATGAAGTTCAGATACGCCTCTCCGCCTCCGGCCAGGGTGAACAGACGGATCATCTTGTGCAGTGCGATGGCACGGTCGATGACCGGATTGTGGCATTCTTTATCCATATCAGTGTACATGGCAGCATCCGCCAGGCGGAAGATCATGGTCTTGTCGCCTACCAGCGCCTGGTCGTGGCTTTCCACATAGGCCACCGTTCCCTCGCCGGGACGGCGCAGACACATATCGCCCCACATCTGTCCGATGTTCCAGTCCTCGTCCCTCTTTTCCTTGACGGTCCTCACCCACATGTCGGGCAATCCCATGGCCAGGCGATAGTCGAAACCGATGCCGCCGTCCTCGATGGGCAGACACATGCCCGGCATTCCCGACATATCCTCGGCAATGGTGATGGCGTCGGGCTTCACCTGACGGATCAGTTCGTTGGCCAGCTGTAAGTAAGTGATCGCCTCCGTATGGGTGTTCAGCGAGAAGTACTTGGAATTGTCGTCAAAGCTGGTTCCAAGACCGTGGTCGTGATACAGCATGGACGTCACTCCGTCGAAACGGAATCCGTCAAAGTGATATTCCTCCAGCCAGAACTTCAGGTTGGACAGCAGGAAATGGAGGACGCCGTCCTTTCCATAGTCGAAGCATTTCGTTCCCCAGGCCGGATGGTCTCCCTTGGGCCCGTCGTGGAAGAACTGCCATGTGGTCCCGTCGAACATGTTGATCCCTTCCGCCGTATTCTTTACCGCATGGGAATGAACGATGTCCAGGAGAACGCGCATCCCTAATTTATGAGCTTTGTTGATCAGGTATTTCAGATCCTCCGGGCGACCGAACCAGCTGGAAGCCGCGTAGAAGTTGGATACCTGGTAACCGAAGCTTCCATAGTACGGATGTTCCATGATAGCCATCAGCTGAACGGTGTTATAGCCCGCCTTTTTGATCCGGGGCAGGGTGTACTTGGCAAATTCCCGATACGTTCCAACCTTTCCTTCTTCCTGAGCCATTCCCACGTGCGCCTCATAGATGTAGAGAGAATCCGCCGGAACAAAATCCTGATCGGTCCAGTCAAAGGGTTCTTTTTCGTCCACGATTTCCGCACACCAGGTGATTGTCTCGGGATCCTGAACCACCCGGCGGGCATACAGCGGAATGTGCTCCGTGCGTTGCATATTGGCATCCACCACGGTCTTTACCTTACAGCCATCCCACAGGGCGTCCTTCCCCTTCAGTTCCAGCTCCCAGGTACCGCCGCCGATGTTTTTCATCGGATGGGAAGTGAGATCCCAGCCGTTGAAATCGCCGGTCAGATACAGTTGATAAGCGCTGGGAGCCCACTCCCGGTACACCCAGCCTTTCTTCGTGCGATGGAATCCGAAATATTGATGTGCGTTGGCAAAATCTTTTAACGTTGCGCCGTTGGATAACAGGCGGTCCTTCGTATTGCGATAGTTGTGCATCCGCAGGTCGATGTCTCCCTGAAACGGCTGCAATTGAGGGTTCAGTTCTAATACTCGATACATGATGCTCCCTTTCTTTTCCTCTGTGATAAAATAATCTTGTTTACTCTACCATAGAATTTCCTCTGTTTCAACAGGAAATTTGTCGATGGTTTCTATTATTATACCACAAAAACCGCGATTTTTTTACTGTTATGCCATGATTCCGTTTTCTTCGTGTCCACAGTTCACTTCTTTGCGAAAACGATCATACTTCGCCGATCTCAAACCGGAACTCCGCTGCGTAACGTTCTCCGTCTTTCCCCACAAACTCACCGCAAATCCGATAGTGGGCCGGACCCGGAAGCGTATCGACGATCAACTCCCCTTCCCGTTCCCGAGGTGTCAGAACCGTCTTCGTCGTGCGGTCCCAATCCTCCGCCTCGATGGTGATGGAACCCACGGGCTGACAGTTGAAGGTCAGCGAAGCCTCCCGAGCGTCGTATCCAAAGATGCCGTTGGCCTCTCCCTCACCGTCCCATGCAAAGAGCAGTTCTTCACCTTCCGGGCGGAGGGCCGTCAACCGAACCAACGTACTTGTAATTGCGTGACCGTAGGATCCCGATCCGTCTGTCAGCTTCACCTTCACAGCCGGGCACACGGTGATGATCGTGTTCAGGTAGTCCCAGTCCAGACCTCCGGCCACGTAGTACGTCTTCTTTGTCAGGCTGCCTCCCCAAAACGGCAGAATGGCCATGTACTCGTCCTTCAGCGCCACGTTGACCATTCCCTGAGGCGTATCGAACAGACAGGCGAACTCCTTCTTCGTCTCGGTAAAAGCGTAATTTCCCGTCATCTCGTCCAGTTCCAGTCCTGCCAGATAGTCGCAAAACGCCGCCTCGTCCCGGCAGATCACCTTTGTATCAAAGGCTTCCTCAGGAGCGGTGTAATCCGTAATGCTTCTCAACTGGAACTGCTGATGATCCTGCCCCTGAAACAGCAATTCTTCTCCGGTACGGCCGCCGTAGGCAAAGGACACGTAACCGCAGGTCATGCAAAGCGCAAAGAAGATCACGCCCACCAGAATGGCGCCGGACCGCCGCTTTCCCGTACCTACCACGGAGCGGAGGCGGTAGCGCAGCGACGACGCGTTTGCCGCCAGACAGGTGGTAAAGCCCCGCTCATCGCCGGCCGTGGTCAGCAAAAGCTCGGCGTACTGTCGCCTCGTATGATCGTCGGCTCCCAGCAGGACGGTCTCGTCGCAGCTCAATTCCAGATCGTCGGCGCTTCTGTCCATGGCTACCCACATCAGTGGGTTAAACCAGCACATGGCCGTACAGAACAGGAGAAAGAATTTGGCCCAGTGATCCTCCCGGCCGATGTGGACGATCTCGTGACGAAAGATCAACCGCAGTTCCTCTGGATCATATGAGTGCCGGGGCAAAACTACCTTCATGGACCATCGAAACAGGCCCACAGCCAGAGGCGTGGCCACCGCAGGTGACGTCACCAGCGGAAACGTCGAGCGCTTGAACCGGGCTGCCTGTATCTCCTCCTCCCAGATCGACAGAATCTCCGGATCTGTCACCTCTGCCGCATCCTGCAACACCCCTTTCCGAAACCGCAGGTGGGCGACGATGTGACCGAAGAATACGACGATAAAACCCATCATCCAGATTCCCATGGCGATCCAGATGGCATTGCCCGGCGTCCGGATCACCACCAGGGGCTTCGACACCTCCATATAGTTCATTTCCGTCAGGTACAGGTAATTAGGAATCAGCCACAGCATGGCGCAGGCTCTGGCGTTGATGCACTTTCGCAGCAGAGGCATCACCAGCAGCAGGGCTGCGTAGTAGACACTGATGTGAAGAAAGATGGAAGCTCCCATGGACAGCATCGCTCTGGCTGCCAAGGCTGTGCCATCGATCATCAGTTCCATGACGATTATCGTCAGGAGAAAGGTCGGAAGAATCGCTCCGGAAACCATGGGCAGATATCTCTGTCCCTCGTTCTCCGAGCCCATTTCTCTTTCATTGCGGGAAAAGACGATCCATGCGAAGGCCACGGAAAAGATCCCTGCGAAGATTCCTTTGAGCACGAATTCCGAACTCATAGCCGACCTCCATTCAGAAGGTCGCGCAGCTCGGCAATCTCTTCCTTCGTCAATCCGCTATTGCAGAGGGCCGAAGCGAAGGTGGTCACACTTCCGCCGCAGAGCTGGTCGATAAACCGCCTGCTCTGATTCGCCAGATAGTCTTCTCTGGCAACCAGAGGAAGATAGCGGGAACTGCGGCCCACTTTTTCGATCCGGACGAAGCCTTTCTCCGACAGGCGGGTCAGCAGCGTCAGCAGCGTGGTCTGGGCCATGGGATGGGTCTGTTTCAGGATGGTTTCGATCTCCGTTCGGGCCACCGGAGGCTTACAGGCCCAGATGGCCTGCATCACTTCCAGCTCCGCATCGGGAAGTCTGCGAATGGATGAACTCATAAGATCCCTCCTCTACATTTGTAGTATTTGATTATATTCTACAAATGTAGAGTATTTTTGTCAACCGTTTTTCGGCTTCATGCAAGCTTCATTCATTCAATCCATTTCTGATTCTTCTCGTTTGCGTTGATGAACTTCTATCACAGATGCCAGGAAAGATGATATAATGACCCCAGGAGCGTTATTCGAAATGAGAAACAAAAGCCCGCAGTCATTTCTGCGAGCTTTCTCTTTTTGGATGAATTTATTC
>JAGATO010000259.1 GCA_017621195.1 Bacillota bacterium
GATGCCTCTGGCCTTCAGCAGATCGCGGATTTCATCGGCTCTGGCGAAGTTCTTCGCCTTTCTGGCTTCCTGGCGCTCCGCCACCAGCTTCTGCACCTCGTCATCCACTTCTTCTCCGTCGTCGGTATGACGCAGCAGGCCCAAAACGGCGGTCAGCTCATCCAGCAGGGACTTGCACCGTTCCGCAAACTCTTTGGACGCGCCGTCCTTCACCGCGGTATTGATATCCCGAACCAGCTCGAAGACGGCGCTGATGGCATCCGCCGTGTTCAGGTCATCCTCCATGGCAGCGATGAACTTTTCTCTGTAGCTTTCCAGCCCCTTCAGCGCTTCCGCTTCGGCTTCGGTCATGGAACCGCTTCCCGTTTCGATCAGATGATTCAGATTGGACATGCAGTTTCTCATGCGGGCCAAACCGTTCTTGGCCTGATCCATCAGCTCCTGACTGAAGTTGATGGGGCTTCTGTAGTGGCCGGACAGCAGGAAGAACCGCATCACTTCGCCCTCGTAGTCCTTCAGAATGTCGCGAACGGTAAAGAAGTTTCCTTTGGATTTGGACATCTTCTCGTTATCGATGGTAATGTAACCGTTGTGCATCCAGTAGTTGGCGAAGGGCTTTCCTGTCTTGGCCTCCGTCTGGGCGATTTCGTTTTCGTGATGGGGGAACATCAGGTCCTGTCCACCGGCGTGGATATCAATGGTCTCACCCAGATACTTGGTGGACATGACGGAGCACTCGATGTGCCAGCCGGGACGACCCATACCCCACGGAGACTGCCATGCGATTTCGTCATCGGTCTTTCTGGCCTTCCACAGAGCGAAGTCCAGAGGATCCTGCTTCTTGTCGCCTACCTCGATGCGGGCGCCCGCTTCCAGATCCTCGATGTTCTGACCGGACAGCTTTCCGTAGCCTTCGAACTTTCTGGTGCTATAGTACACGTCGCCGTCCACTTCGTAGGCGTAGCCCTTGTCGATCAGATCCTGTACGAAGTCGATGATCTCCTTCATGTTCTGGGTTACCTGGGGATGAACGGTGGCCTTGGTCACGTTCAGCGCCGCCGCATCCTTGAAGTATTCGCCGATATACTTTTCGCTGACTTCTCCAGCGGTGATCCCTTCTTCTCTGGCCTTGTTGATGATCTTATCATCCACGTCGGTGAAGTTCTGAACGAATGTTACCTTCTTTCCGCGGTATTCCAGATACTTGCGCAGCGTATCGAACACGACGAAGGGTCTGGCGTTTCCGATGTGGAAATAGTTGTAGACCGTCGGTCCGCAGACGTAGATCTTCACTTCATTTTCATCGATGGGAACGAATTCTTCTTTGCAATTGGTCATGGTATTATAAATCTTCATGGGTTTCCTCTCTCTTTCCGGCACAGTTCTGCGCCTGATGCTCGCTGACTACGGCCAGCTCGCCTCCTTTTATACATTCCAATTCATGCAATTTCTGCTCCAACATGACGATACGCCGTCTGAGGCATTCCAGCTCCACGTTGACCGGATCCGGCAGGTCTGTCTGATCCAGGTCTCCCGCAACCTTCTTTCCTCCCTGCTTCACGATCTGGCCGGGAATTCCCACCACCGTGCAATTGGGCGGAATCTCCTTCAGCACCACGGAACCTGCTCCGATCTTGGAGTTGTCCCCGACCTTGAACGGTCCCAGGATCTTCGCTCCGCTGCTGACCACGACGCCGTTTCCGATGGTAGGGTGACGCTTTCCCACGTCCTTTCCCGTACCTCCCAGAGTCACTCCCTGGTAGATGGTTACATCGTCTCCGATCTCCGTGGTTTCTCCGATGACCACGGCCATGCCGTGGTCGATAAAACATCGACGACCTATCGTGGCTCCCGGATGGATCTCGATGCCTGTGAAAAACCTGGCAAGCTGGGAAATGATTCTCCCCAGCAGTTTCAAGTGCATCCGGTAACACCAGTGAGCAGGTCTATGCAGGATCAGCGCCCAGATCCCCGGGTAGCAAACCAGAACTTCCAAGGAATTTCTGGCAGCAGGGTCTCTGTTCAACACCGCCTGGATGTCTTCTCCTACCTCCCTGAAAAAAGCCATTGTTACCTCCAAAACACCTGTTTTTTGTATTACAAATTGGCAGGACCGATTTCCCGCCTATCTTACGATTATATATCAATCCCTCCTCACAGGCAAGGAAAACTCCATCGGCAGCGAAAAAAAACGCCCATGCCGTCCCGATTGGTGGCGGCATAAGCGTTTTCGCCTTTGCTGTGGTTCCGTTCTGATAGAGGAGCCCTATTAATTCAGAAAATTGGCCGGGTTTACGTTGGATCCGTTGATCAGCACCTCGTAGTGGAGGATGTTTCCGGTGGCATTTCCGGTACTTCCCACGGTGGCAATCTGCTGTCCTCTGGTGACCGTATCGCCGACGGAGACGTTGAAGGAGTTGCAGTGGGCGTATTTCGTCGTCACGCCGTTACCGTGATCGATGACCACCAGCTTACCGTAGCTTCCGGTGCTGCTCACCTTCGTCACGAGGCCATCCGCCGCTGCGTAGATCGGTGTTCCTTTGGATGCCCGCAGGTCCACACCCAGATGGCGGCGGCTTCCGCGGCTGGCGCCGTATCCGTCGGAGATCTGAATGGACGCCAGCGGGTTGGACAGGCTGACTGTTTTCCCCGATGCCGTAGTGTAGACCAGGGCTTTCGTCCCTTTATAAGCGGTCTGCATCACCGGCTCAGCGGTTACGGTTTCCGACAGCATCTCTTTGGATGTTACGATCCCGTTTTCGCTGACCACCTTGGAGACCACTTCCTTGGAGCCGTTCTTCCCGGCGGTAATAACGGACGTCTGTCCTTTATACATGGAGCTGTTGTTCGTATATTGGGTAGTGAAGGGGATGGATTCCGTCTCCGTCACTTCCTCGGTGATCACCACCGTCATAAACGGCTTCATGGCCACCAGGTTCAGCGTCTGGCCGATCTTCAGCCGATTGGGATCGAATCCCGGATTGGCGGCAATCAGCTCCGCGGAGCTCATACCGTTGGCGTGGGCGATATCCCACAGCGTATCTCCCTGTTCCACCACGTAGGTGCGGGGCTCTTCCGTACCGGTCAGGATATAATTGAGACCGCTGCCCACATCCTTGACTACGGGTACGTCCCTGGCATCCGAGGGTAGAATTTCTACCGTCTCTTTATATTCTACACTGATAATTTTGGAATTTCCCTGACTGTAGCTGTTCTTCACCGCTTCCAGAATGGCGTTGGCATCGTCCTCCGAAGCCACTCCCAGCACCGGCGTTCCGTTGACTACGATGCTGTAGGCTTCACAGACGTAAGCCTCCCTTTCCAACAGCAGTGCCGTCAGGCTCTCCGCCGTGGCGAATTCGGTGGATCTGGTCTTTACGCGGGTACGCTCCACGTCCAGGCCCGCCATATCGACAGCGACCTCCTGCACGCCCGTTTCCTGACTGACGCTGTCCTTTACCGCCTGCAGCGCTGCGTCCATCAGTGCGGTATCTTCCACATAACCCAGCAGTTCTCCGTTATAGGAGACGGCGTAAGCGTTGGGCTGGATCATAGCCGCCCCGCCTACGGAAACGATGCAGGCAACAACCACGCCTGCCGTGGTCCGTACAATTTCCTTCTGGTAACTCTTCCAAACCGCTTTCGCCTTGTTCTGATAGACTTCCCATTGGTCCTTGACGGCGTTCTGATTCAAATGTTTCTTTATCATAGCTTTTGTTCCTTGTTACTTCCTTTAGCACCAACGTCTGTTCCGCTTTCCCCCTGAAAGTCGGACGATCCATTGTTATTCAGGATTCACTTTTGCGCCCTTTCGCATCACACAAAAGCACCGTTTCTTAACATGGCATGATCTAATATTACAGGATTATTACACAAAAATCAACCCATTCCGGGATATTTCACCATTCTTCACAGAACCTTCACAGAAAAAAGTCGGCTCAAATTGTTGAAATTTCAATCAATTCAGCCGACTTTCACCCGTTGTTCAATTTTTCCTGACAAAAACGTTAGAATTTGTTAACTAAAAACTTATTCTTCCACTTCTTCCACCGTGACCTTGGCCATTCTCTGAGCCTCCAGAGGCTTGTCCATCCGATCTCTGCGAACGGACACGATTTCCTGAGCCACTTCGATGCCCTCGATCAGCTTTCCGAACGCTGCATACTGGCCGTCCAGATGGGGCGCATCGGCAACCATGATGAAGAACTGGGACCCTGCGGAATTGGGCATCATGGAACGCGCCATGGACAGAACACCGGTGGTGTGCTTCAGGTCGTTCTTGAAACCGTTCATGGCGAACTCGCCTACGATGGTGTGACCGGGACCGCCGGTACCGTTGCCCTTGGGGCAGCCGCCCTGGATCATGAATCCGGGGATGACTCTGTGGAAGGTCAGTCCGTCATAGAAACCATCCTTCACCAGACTGACGAAATTTTCTACGGTCTTCGGTGCGATCTCGGGATACAGTTCCGCCTTCATCACCTTACCGTTTTCCATTGTAATCGTTACGATCTGTTTCATCTCAATATTACTCCTTTATTTATTCCACGGTTCGCGCAGGCGAAACGCGTCGTACAGCTTTCCGGCGTCCAGAAGCTCCCACACCAGGTCCCTCAGAAATTCCGGATAGACGTGGGGAAGCTCTCTGACTTCCTCCCGACTGAGGAACTGCAGATCCTTCAGGACCTGATGGTCGGCATCGAACTCCGGATCGATGCCCAGCTGCATGTCCCCACCGGACACGCTGGCCATGAAGAAATTGACGAACCGCTGTCCCCGCTTCTCCGACACTTCTTCCACGTGGAAGATCATGGGGCCCACGGTCACATCCAGCCCCGTCTCCTCCTTCATCTCGCGGACCACGGCCTCCGCCGCCGTCTCGCCCTCTTCGATACCGCCGCCGGGAACCATCCAGACCGTGCGCTCCGGATGGACCTGCTTTACCATCAGAATCTTTCCTTCGTCATTCTGCACGATGACGCGCACACCACCGGCCCACATGATTAACCTCTGCGGTTGGCTTCGATAAACGCCACGGCTTCCTCTACCGCTTCTTCCGCCGTCTTATCCACGGAAGCCGCATCTCTGCGCAGCTTGTATTCCACGATGCGGTCGCAAGCCTTCTTTCCTACGGTGATCCGCACGGGGATTCCCATCAGGTCAGCGTCCTTGAACTTCACGCCGGCTCTTTCGTCTCGGTCGTCCAGGATGACTTCCATCCCTCTGGCAAGCATCGTGTCATGCAGTTCTTCCGCCAGAGCGCACTGCGTCTCATCCTTGGAATTGACCAGGGTGATGATCACGTGGTACGGTGCCACGGAAACCGGCCAGATGATGCCGTTGTCGTCGTGGTGCTGCTCTACGATAGCGGACATGGTTCTGGTGACGCCGATGCCGTAGCAGCCCATGATCAGCGGCTTTTCGTTCATGTTCTCGTCCTTGAAGTAGGCGTGCATGGACTCGGAATACTTGGTACCCAGCTTGAAGACCTGACCCACTTCGATGCCGCGGGCCATCTTCACCGGCGCGCCGCACTTGGGACAGGGGTCGCCTTCCTTGATCATCTTCAGATCGGCCACGATGTCGGCCTTATAATCTCTTCCGTAGTTTACATTCTTGATGTGGTGATCCACCTTGCAGGCGCCGGCCACCATATTCTTGGCTCCGATCAGCTCGCTGTCAACCACGATGGTGCAGTCGTGCAGCCCCGTGGGACCGGTGAAGCCGCCGACACAGCCGGTCTGTTCGCCCATTGCCGCCTCGTCAGCGAAGTCGATGTCGTGCTCCGGAATGTCCAGGGCATTGACCAGCTTGATCATGTTCAGTTCTCTGTCGCCGCGGACAAAGGCAGCTACGTACTTGTACTTGGGAATATTGAACACCTCAAACAGCAGCGCCTTGATGGTCTTCTTCTCGTCGATCTGAAGGAACTTGCACAGATCCTCGATGCTCTTCGTTCCGGGGGTGAGAACCTCTTCCATGGCCAGCTCTTCCTCCTGAGGCATCGCCTCATCCACGCAGGCCGCCCGTTCGTCGGTGGCCGCCATGTCGCAGTGCTCGCAGTAGGCGATCTGGCTTTCACCGATCTCCGACAGGGCACAGAACTCGTGGGAATTGGAACCGCCGATGGCTCCGCTGTCCGCTTCCACGGCGCGGAACGTCAGACCGCAGCGTGTGAAGATCCGCTCATAGGCGTCGTACATCTCCTGATAGCTCTTGTCCAGGCCCTCCCAGTCCTTATCGAAGGAATAGGCGTCCTTCATGATGAATTCACGGCTGCGGATCAGACCGAACCGGGGCCGCTTCTCGTCTCTGTACTTGGTCTGGATCTGGTACAGGTTCTGAGGCAGCTGGCGATAGGAATTGATCTCGTTTCTGGCGATATCTGTGAAGATTTCTTCATGGGTGGGCCCCAGACAGAAATCCCGATCGTGTCTGTCCTTGATTCTCCACAGCTCCGGACCGTAGGCATCCCAGCGGCCGGATTCCTGCCACAGCTCGGCAGGCTGAACGGCGGACATCAGGATCTCCTGAGCGCCCTTGGCGTCCATTTCCTCCCGGACGATGGCTTCGATCTTGCGCAGGACGCGGTTGCCCAGGGGCATGAAGCCGTAGACACCGGAGACCAGCTTTCGGATCATATTGGCGCGCAGCAGCAGAATGTGGCTGGAAATCTCAGCTTCTGTCGGCACTTCGCGCAGCGTCTTTAAATGCATCTTTGAAAGTTTCACTGCTATACAACTCCTTCTTTTATCTCATTTATTTCTTTTTTCACTTATTTCGTTCGAATACAGGCAACCGCTTCGCTGGCGATGCCCTCGCCGCGGCCGCAGAAGCCCAGCTTCTCGGTGGTCGTTCCTTTGACGTTGATGCGGCGGACCGCTTCGTCCAAAGGAAGCTGCGGCCAGAGGATCCGCGCCATATTCTCCCGCATCTGCGGAATGTACGGTGAGATCTTCGGTCGCTGGGCGATGACTGTGGCGTCCACATTCACAGGGATAAAGCCGTTGTCGTGCAACAGCCCTATCACCTCCTCCAGCAGCTTCAGGCTGTCCGCCCCGCGATATCTCTCGTCGCTGTCCGGGAAGTGATAGCCGATATCCCGCAGCGCCGCCGCACCCAACAGCGCATCCATCACTGCGTGAACCAGCACGTCGGCATCGGAATGGCCCAGAAGTCCCTTCTCCCAGGGAATGTCCACGCCTCCCAGGATCAGCCTGCGGTCTTCCACCAGCCGATGAACATCGTATCCCGTTCCCATGCGGTATTCCACAGCTTCTTCCTCCTTCCGCTCCTCCGTTGGGCCTCCCATCATGCGCAGGATCGCCAGGCCGGTTTCCATGTCCTCTGCCGTGGTGATCTTGATATTTTTGTAATCGCCCATTACAAAATACACTTTTTTGTCGGTTCTTTCAACCAAAACCGCATCATCCGTACCGTAAAAGTTTTCGGAAGCGGCTTTGGCGAAGGCTTCCTCGATGATCTCCCGCCGGAATCCCTGAGGTGTCTGTATCTGATACAGCGTACTGCGGTCCGGCGTTTCGGTAAAATAGCGGACGGGCGGTTCACCCTCCGTCGCCGATTCCGTCGCCGCCACCTTGATGGTGTCCTTGGAAGGCACCGCTGCAATGGCCGCGCCGCGCTCCGCCGCCTTCCGGATGGTCTCGGTGATCACATCTTCCGTGACGAAGGGCCGAGCGCCGTCGTGGATCAGGACCAGAGCCTCGTCCTCCAGGGCTGTCAGTCCATTGCGAACCGAATCCTGACGCTCCTTTCCTCCTTCCACCAGGCTGCGAACCTTCGAAAATCCATAGGGCTCAACCATCTCGCTTTGGCAGTAGTCCAGCTCGTCCTTCCGCCCTATAATATAAATACTGTCGACCAGCGGATGGCGGTCGAAGGCCATCACTGCCCGACTGAGGATGGGCATTCCGCCCAGCGAACGGTATTGCTTGGAAAGGCCGCTGCCCATCCGTTTTCCGGATCCGGCAGCGGCAATCAGCACAGCTACTTTCAGGTTCTGATACATCGATGTTATCCTTTACCTTCCTCTGACTTTCGCGAAGATCATGCGGCCCGCAGAGGTCTGCAGAACGCTGGTTACCACCACGTCCACCGTCTTTCCGATCTGCTTCTTTCCTTCTTCGACAACGATCATGGTACCATCGTCCAGATAGGCGATGGCCTGGTTGTTTTCCTTTCCTTCTTTGACCAGGAACACCTGCATGGTCTCACCCGGTAATACCACCGGCTTCAGCGCGTTGGCCAGCTCGTTGATGTTCAGTACAGGAACGCCCTGGATCATGGCTACCTTGTTCAGGTTGAAGTCGTTGGTAACCACCTTTCCGTTCATGATCTGAGCCAGCTTTAAAAGCTTCACATCCACCTCGGGGATGGCCTCCAGCGCCTTTTCCGAATCGGTGTTATAGATCTCGATTCCGTAATCGGCCTGAATCTTGTTCAGGATGTCCAGACCGCGCCGTCCTCGGTTACGCTTCAGACCGTCCGACGAGTCGGCGATGTGGCGCAGTTCCACCAGAACGAAGCTGGGGATGACGATGTCGCCCTCGATGAAGCCGGTCCGCATGATGTCGGCAATCCGCCCGTCGATGATGACGCTGGTGTCCAGAATCTTCGGCGACGCGTCGCGGCCCTTGCTTCCCTTGCTGGCCTTTACCGCCTTCTTCGTGGTGTTGATGGCCTGAATGCGCAGATCCTTTCCTTTTCTCTGAGCGATGCTCATTCCCAGGTAGCCCAGGAACACGTACGTCAGAATGGACAGCACCACATCCAGATAGGCAAACTGCAGGATCTCGATGCTTCCGATGAGCTGCGCGATGAAAAAGGCGATCACCAGACCTCCGATCAAACCGATGGAGCCAGCGAAGATGTCGTTGGCCGGAATGGGTTGTAAATCCTTTTCGATGTCCTTTGCCAGCTTTGCACCCTGGCGTGACAGTACGGGCGCCAGATTATAAAAGATGAGTGCGAATAAAAATGCGCTGCAGATCGTAAGACCCCCTGCCTGAGCCTTGGAAAGTCCCAGTCCATCTCCTCCCAGCAGCTGGCGCATCAGAGAATGCGTCAGTAGTAAAGTAGCGCCTCCGTACCCCAACAACAGACCACAGAGTGTAAATACGGCACGAAATAATTTTCTCAGCATATAATTCCTCCTTTCTCCCTTTGTCTTTTTCTCTCTTCTCCCCGCGGAAT
Source organism: Bacillota bacterium (assembly GCA_017621195.1). GTDB lineage: Bacteria > Bacillota > Clostridia > Peptostreptococcales > Anaerovoracaceae > RGIG446. The sequence goes on from JAGATO010000259.1 coordinate 9,214, forward strand.
GCGTCCGTCCCGTCAGCAGCGGCGGTCTACCCCCTGACCGCCTGCTCCACCAGAGCAGCCGCCTCTTCCGCGCTCATTTCGCCGGCCAGCACCAGTTCGCTGATCAGAATCTGCCTGGCGTTGCCCAGCATCTTGGTTTCTACGGCGGACAGCTTTCGCCTCCGGTCGGCCCGGCTCAGATTCCGGACCACTTCCGCCACCTGATCGATCCGACCGCTCTTCAGCTTGTCCGTGTTCTCCCGGTAGCGTCGGTTCCAGTTGGCCGGCATGGCCGTGGGCTTCTCCTTCAGGACGTCCAGCGCTCCCAGCGCTTCTTCCTTAGAGACCACGGGACGCAGTCCGATCCTCTCCGAATTTTCTACCGGAATCATTATTTTAATGTCTCTGCCGGAAATTTTCAATACATAATAGGATTTCTCCTGTCCTAAAATTTCCGATTCTTCAATTCTAACGATCACTCCTGCTCCGTGCATAGGATACAGGATCTTGTCTCCGATGCCAAACATGATTCACCTCCGGTGCAATCATTCCCAGAACTTCGTACGCTTAAAGAATTCCAACAGTTCCCAATCAGATGCTCTCTGCTTTATTGTAACAAAGGGGGAGAAAGGATGTCAAGATTAGAAAAACATTAAATATATCACAATGAAAACTTATTGTCAATTCATATTTCCACAAATAATTTATAAAAAATTCACCTTATCTTCACACTTTTCCGGCCCCATTTTGTATAATGAGTGTAATTAAGTATAAAAAGGAGACGATCATGTACAAGCTTTTAATCGTAGACGACGAAGAAAAGATACGCGAGGTCATTCGCGAATACGCCGAATTCAACGACTACCAGGTCATCGAGGCCTGTGACGGCATGGAAGCGGTCAACATCTGCAAGACGGAGACCCCCGACCTGATCGTCATGGACATCATGATGCCTCGCCTGGACGGATTCTCCGCCTGCAAGGAAATCCGCAAATTCAAAGACATTCCTACGATCATGCTGTCGGCCCGCGGCGAGGAATACGACAAGCTGTTCGGCTTCGAGCTGGGGATCGACGACTATGTGACGAAACCCTTCAGCCCCAAGGAACTGATGGCCCGCATCAACGCTGTGCTGACCCGCCATCACGCCCCTGCCGGCGCCGCTTCCGGCGACGTGCTGACCTTCGATGGCCTGTCCATCAACATTCCAGCCCGCGCCGTCACCGTGGACGGTACCAAGGTGGATCTGACACCGAAGGAATACGATCTGCTGTTCTATCTGGTCCAGAACAAGAACATCGCCCTGTCCCGAGACCGCCTGTTACAGGATATCTGGGGCTACGATTTCTTCGGCGATGACAGGACCATCGATACCCATATCAAAAACCTGAGAAACAACTTAGGACCCTATCGCGATTTTATCGTGACACTGCGAGGAGTTGGCTATAAATTTGAAGTTCCCACGGATCGATAGACTGAAAATAAGAAGAAAAGAAATGGCTCGAAAGGGAAATGTGCCGGCCAAAATGTTGGACTTTCACGGCCTCTATTTCCGGCTGTGGATCAATTTTCTGACCTTTGCCGTGGTCCTGATGCTGCTGCTGTGGCTCCTGGAGATCGCCTTGCTCCAGCCCTTCTATCGGGCTTCGAAAACCACCCAGATCCACAAGGCCGGAATCGCCATTTCCCAGGCCTATAGCCTTCCCAAAGAGCTGGATACAGACGAGCTGATCGATACCATGACCACCCTGTCCTACAATAACGACATGTACTTCTACATGATCTCCTTGGACAACTCCATGGTCATTTCGCCCAATCCCACCCGTCGTCTCACTACGAATATGAAGAGCGCCTTTGATCTGATCCAGGCCCAGCTGGAACAGAGCCCTTCGGGAACGGTTTCCTTTACCATCGAAAGCCCCAATGGCCAGCAGGACACCATGGTCTATGGTGCTCTGGTTGAAAGCCGATATCGGGCTACTGCAGCCCTTTGCATCTATGCGCCTCTGTCACCGGTAGACGCCAACATCGACATCCTTCAGAACCAGCTGATGATGGTCACGGTCCTGTCTCTGTTTCTGGCCCTGTTCATGTCCATCTATCTGGCCAAGCGCATTTCCCAGCCCATGATCGCTTTAAAAAACAAGGCGTCTCAGCTGGCTAACGGCCAATACGGCATCGAATTCGGGCATTACTCCTATACGGAGATCAACGATCTGGCAGAAACCCTGACATTGACGTCTCAGGCCCTGGCCAAATCGGAAAACATGCAGCGCGATCTGATCGCCAACGTATCCCACGATCTGCGGACGCCTCTGACCATGGTCAAATCCTATGCGGAGATGATCCGGGATCTGTCCGGAAACAACGAAGCGAAACGAAACGCTCACCTGCAGGTTATCATCGACGAAGCGGACCGACTCAACCGACTGGTCAACGACATGCTTCTTCTGTCCAAGATGCAGTCCGGTGCGGTGACCATGGAATTCCAGCGATTCGACCTGTGCCGTTCCCTGCGTGGTTTGATTCAGTCCTATGTCCTCTACCAAGAGCAGCAGGGCTGTCCCATCACCTTCGATACCAATGTGGAACAGGTCTACATCTTGGGCGACGAACCGAGGCTGACCCAGGTGGTGGCCAACCTGATCAACAACGCGGTGCGCTACGCCTCCGAAGGCGGTTCCATCGAAGTGTACCTGCGAGTTTCCACCGTTCCCATCGCTCCTACCGATACGAAAGCGGTCGCAGCACCGCTCAAGGCGGTCACAGTTCGGGTTCAGGACCACGGCCCCGGAATTCCTCAGGACCAGCTGCCTCACATCTGGGACCGCTACTACAAGTACAGCGCCACCGGAACGAGAGCACCCTCCGGCAGCTCCGGTCTGGGCCTTTCCATCGTCAAGGAGATTCTGCTGATGCACAACGCCCGGTTCGGCGTCACCAGCGCTGTAGGAAAAGGAAGTACCTTCTGGTTCACCCTGCCCATCCCCGGAGATCAGACACCGCCGAAAGCCGAATGACAGCGAAAGAGATCGTAAAAGAACGCAGGAGAATACAATAAGGAAATACGTCCAAAAGAAAAAAGAAAAGAGAACCGTCGCTTCGATCTCACGGGATCACCCCTGCGACAGGTTCTCTTTTGATTCAGTTCCGATATCCGTACAGGATCGGCTTTACGTCGGGAGTCAGCGCCTTCAGCTCGAACCCCATATCCTTTAGTTGATCGATCACGGGACCCAAAGCCTGCACCGTGGTGGCCTTTGCCCCGGCATCGTGCATCAGCACTACGCCCCGCGAGACTTTCTTTGCATCCGTCACCACGTTGTTGGCCAGCACGTCCGCCGGCTGCGCCTTGCTGGAGGCGGCGTCCTTGCTGGAGATATTCCAGTCGAAGGGAACGAAGCCCCTCCGCAGCATTTCCGTGATCAGCTCCTGGTAGATCCCGCTGTTATAGCCGTTGATGCTGCCGCCGGGAAAGCGAAACAGCGACGGCGTCACGCCAGTCTCTTCCCTGATCTGGCTGAAGATCTGATACATGTCCGCCAGATAATCCTCCACGGCCGCATAGATCTTCTTATAATTATGGGAGTAGGTATGCATCGCCAGGGTGTGTCCCTCCTCCACGATGCGGCGCAGCAGCGCCTTTCCCGCTTCGTCGGAACAGCCTACCACGAAGAACGTGGCCTTCACATCCTTTTCCTTCAGAATATCCAGGATCTCAGCGGTCCGCGCCGAAGGTCCATCGTCGAAGGTCAGGTAGATCACGCCCGTCTCCACGGTCCCGGTGTTCAGTTCCTGAGGCGCATAGAAATCCGGATAGAGCTCTTCATAGGGCGATTCCGATGAGAATTTTTCTTCCTCTTCCGCCATCTGCTGCTCCAGCGCCTGAGCCCGTTCTTTGATGTCCTGCAGCTCCTGCCGAGTTCGGTCCAGGCTCCTGCGGAAATAGACCGCCATGCCAATCGATGCC
>JAGATO010000260.1 GCA_017621195.1 Bacillota bacterium
CAGTGGAAGAAAAGTACAAAACGCTATTGGGGACTAAGAAAGCTGGGTGCACCCGAGTGGATGGCGAAGCAATCCGTGGGATTTGGAGACCACTACCAGGCTGTAGCAAAAACAACGGGACTCTACCTCATTAGCAAAGAAATCCTCGCAAGGCGAGGACTTCTAAGTTGCTTGGATTATTATTTGAATTGAACCGCCGGGTGCCGAACGGCATGCCCGGTGGTGTGAGAGGGGCTATGCAATAGCCCCTACTCGATCTTGAACGTACAAATTTGCTGGTCAAAGACAAAAACAGATTGTTTTTGCCGTAAAACTCATTTTGATCAAATGGAAAAATCCCCAGCCTTCCCTTGTCAAACCAGCCCCATAACCCTCAGCCAGAAGATCCACAGCGTCATGGTAATGGACGAGAAGAACGTGGAGGCCACGATGATGCTGGAGGTCAGCACGTGGTCTGCCCGCATATTTTTTGCCATGACGAAGCAGGACACGGTGGTGGCTGAGCCGGTCATGATCAGAATGGAAATGAGCTTGTCCTGAGTGTAACCCAGCCGGATGGCGATGGGCAGAAAGACGGCAGGGAGGATCACCAGCTTGATCAGCGTAGCCCAAAGCGTAGGACCGATGCGGTGGATGGCCTTGCGTCCGTCGAATTCCACACCGATGCAAAGCAGAGCCAGAGGTGAAGTCAGACTTCCCACGCTGCTGACGGTCTTCATGATCATGGTGGGGAAGGACAGGCGCAGAACAGCGGCGATCAGTCCGGCCACGATGCCCAGAATGATGGGATTGGTAGCGATGTTATACAGAGAATCCTTCATCAGCGAGCGACGGGCTGAAACAGCCGCTGCGGCAACGCCGTCATGCGGCGCAGTTTCAGCGCCTTCCGGCGGCGCTGAAAACGTCAGAATGATAACCGCCATGATGTTGAACAGCGGTACCGCAGCGGCGATCATCAGAGGAAGCTGTCCCGCGTAGCCGTAGAGGTTCTGCATGAAAGCGATACCCAGGATGGCGGCGCTGCCACGGGCGGCTCCCTGGGCAAAGGCGCTGACGATGGACCTGTCCTTCAGAAACACCACGGCTACCAGCCAGGTGAAGAGGAACATCAGAATCGAGCCAACGGCGCAGAAGAAAACGAAGCCGAGATCGAAGTTCTCGTACAGGTTGGAGGTGGAGATATCGTAAAACAAAAGGCAGGGCGAGGCCACCTTGAAGACGAACTTATCTGCCACGTCCGCAAAGGTTTGGTTTAATATTCCCACGCGCCCCAGATACCAGCCCAGAACGATGATCAGGAAAATCGGCACCGTGGCGTTCAGAGCAAAGAGAAAACTGTCCACTAAATGCTATCCTCCCCAAAGGTCATGACAACGTCGAACGACGTATCTGCTTTTACGTTGTTGTGTCCGCGGAAGAACAGGGAACTGCCTTCGGCTGCCCGACCGATGGTAAACGTGTCCTGGGGGCGCAGCTCCGACTCGAAGTAGACCTCCATGCGCTTCAGATCGGCCAGACGGGCTTTTTCCTCTGCGGTGAACGTATCGTAGGCAAACTCGCTGTAGCGGCAGTTGTTCACGTGGCCCAGCAGGTCCAGATAGCTGTTGTACACCTTGCGGGTCTCGGACAGCTCATATTCCATCTGGATCTTTCTCGTAGCCCTGGCATCGAACAGGAATTCGGGATTGGGATCGGGGAGGTGGATGGGCAATGTATCCAGAACCTTGGGGCGAAGGATACTGCGATTTTTCACGTCAAGAAGGATGGAGAAGGTGACCGCCTGAAAGACGGTGTTTCCCTCATCGTCGCAGAAGAGGAGTTCGCGGCGGAAGTAGGGACCCTTCGTTCCGGAATGCCACGTCCGGGCCCGCAGATGTTCGCAGCCGTTGACGGGTCGGATCACCTGGACATGCAGGGAGATCAGCGCCCAGGACAGGCCGTATTTGATGGTGGAATCCGCGTTGACGTGGAAGCGGCTCAGATGGCGCCCTGCTACGTCGGCAATGAGAAATTGATAGGCGTGGGGTTTCAGATGTCCGTTTTCATTCAGGAGAGAAACCTCCACATCCACGTCGTAAATAAACTGTGTTTCCTGTGTATTCATGCAATATACCCTCTTTCTAAAAGGAATCCTCTCATTCTGATTCGCTGCGCCCGAAACGGACGCGTCATATCATCGGCTGGCCTTCTGGGCTTCGATCTGCTCCGCCAGCTCGTTCAGATAGATCCATCGCTCCGTCTTTTCGTCCAGCTGTTCCGTCAGCTTCTGACGGCGCTGGGTCAGCTCCTGCAGCTTTCCGTAATCGCTGCCAGCCCGGTTGATGTCGTCGTCTACCACGGAAATCTGCGCCTCCAATTCGGCGATATCGTCATCGATGGTTTCGAATTCCTTCTGCTCCTTGAAGGAGAATTTCAGCTTCTTTGGACGGGCCGCGGAATCGCCGGGAGGATTTGCGGAGGAAGCGGCGCTTTGGGCCGCCTTCGCTGCAGCTGCCTTTTCCGCAGCCGCCTTCTCTAAAGCCGCTTTTTCTGCGGCTTCTTCGGCCAGAGCCTTGCGAGTCTCCACCCAGTCGGTGTAGCCGCCGGGATAGTGTGCGATGCGGCCGTTGCCCTCGTAGACGAAGGTGCGGACCGCCATGCGGTCGATGAAGTGACGGTCGTGGCTGACGGCAATCACCGCTCCGGCGAAGCTGTCCAGATAATCCTCTAAGATGCACAGCGTGTCGATGTCCAGATCGTTGGTGGGCTCATCCAGCAGGAGAACGTTGGGAGCACCCATGAGGATCCCTAACAGGTACAGACGGCGCTGCTCCCCGCCGGACAGGCGGCCGATGGGAATGGAGTGCATGTGCATGGGGAACAGAAACCGTTCCAGCATCTGGGAGGCGCTGATGACGCCGTTTTCGGTGCGGACGTTCTGGGCGATGTCGCAGACGTAGTCGATGATTCGCTGGGACCGGTCCATGTGCTCGTTTTCCTGAGAAAAATAGCCGATGCGAACCGTGTCGCCGATCTCTACGCTGCCGCTGTCGGGAGAAAGCTCCCCGCAGATCAGCTTCAGCAGCGTGGATTTTCCGGCGCCGTTTTCCCCCAGGACGCCGATGCGGTCGTTTCGGAGGACGGTGTAGGTGAAGTCGGAGATCACCGGAACGCCGTCAAAGGACTTGGACACGTGTTCCAGCTCGATGATCTTCTTTCCCAGGCGGGAGGCTACGGAGCTCATTTCTACCGCGGCGTCGTTGATCACCAGCTTGCCCTGTTCTAGCTGATGGAACCGATCGATGCGGGCCTTTGCCTTGGTGGTTCTGGCCTGGGCGCCGCGGCGCATCCATTCCAGCTCCCGGCGGTACAGCGTCCGACGCTTTCGTTCGGCGGCCTGCGCCATCTCCTCCCGGGCTGCCCGGTTTTCCAGATACGTTTCGAAATTGCCTTCGTGACGGTACAGAAGGCCGTCGGTCAGTTCCAGAATCACGTTGGTGACCCGGTCCAGAAAATATCGATCGTGGGTTACCATGAAGATGGCGCCGCGATACTTCTTTAAAAAAGTCTCCAACCATTCCACCGTGTCGCTGTCGATGTGGTTGGTAGGCTCGTCCAGAATCAGAATGTCCGCCGGATTGGTGAAGATGCCGGCCATAGCAACCCGCTTGCGCTCGCCGCCGGACAGAGTTTCCATCCTGGCATCGAAATCGTCGGTACCCAGCTGGCGCAGCATGGATTTGCAGCGAAACTCGCCTTCGGCTTTTACCTCCGGCCACAGATAGCTCATGGCCTGTTCCAAAACGGTAGCCTTCGGATCCCAGGCGGGAGCCTGAGGAAGAAAGCCCATGCGGACGCCGCCTGTGAGGACGATCTTTCCGTCGTCCGGCTCTTCCACGCCGGCTGTGATGCGCAGCAGCGTGGATTTTCCCGTACCGTTGACGCCGATGAGGCCGATCTTGTCACCTTCATTGATGGCGAAGGACAGGTCGGTCAGCAGGGGATTGACTGTATAGGATTTGGATATTCCGGTGGCGTTGAGCAGGATCAATACGAATTCCTCCTTGGTGAACTGCGGCGAACCGCTTTATAGATCGGACAGGTTGATGCCCAGGGGTTTTTCCATGTGGATCTGAGTGATTTGGTAGACGTGCTCCGTGTCGCCGTCCTTCATGGCCTGAAGGATGGCACGGTGCTCCTGGCACGTTTCCTCCCGGCGGCCTTCGTGGGACAGAGACATGATGGCCAGCTGACGGATCTGGGCGATCAGCGAATCGAAGGTCTCGTTGAACGAAGAATTGTTCAGAAAGCGGACGATCTCCAGGTGAAAGCGATTGTCCAGATCCACGAAGGCTTCGATGTCATCGGTGCTGCGCTGGCGCTCCAGAAGCTGTTCCAGAGTGGAAAACAGCTGCTGTTCCGCCGATCCCTGGCAACGGGAGGCGATCTGCAGCGTACAGTAGCCCTCGATGGCTGAACGCGTCTGGAAGATTTCGATCACGTCGGTGCTGGTCATCCGGTGCAGCATGAAGCCGCGGCTGGGGATGATGTCCAGATACTTTTCCTGAGCCAGCCGATGGATGGCATCCCGCATGGGCGTGCGGGAGATCCCCAGCTCCTGAGATACTTTCGTTTCGGAATATATGGTACCGTAGTCGAGACGGTGGTTTGTGATTAGTTCTTTTAAGTGCTGGTAGGCCAGCGCCTGCAGTGTTTTCATGGAAGGTTCTCCGATTGTGTTTCAAAGAAAAAGAAACTTTCTAACATTTTATTTTATAATAAAGAAAAGAAGTGGTCAACGAAAAAATGACCATTGATCGGTATACCGGTATACTGCTATAATGAAGAAAACGGCGGTGGAACGGGGCGACAGCAATAAGACCGAAGTCTCCGCCGCTTCGATGAACGGAAAAGGCGCTGTTTCAAATGGCGGGATGAGGAGGAGGAACGAGAACATGACAGGTGGATTTATCGGATTGGGAATCATGGGTAAGCCCATGGCGAAGAACCTGGCAAAGGCCGGAACGGAGCTGATGGTTTACGACCTGAACGACGCCGTGGTGGAGGAACTGGAAGCGCTGGGCGCGATGAGAGGTACGGTTGAGTCCATCGGTACGCAGTGCGGCGTCGTCTTCACCATTCTGCCTACGGGAGCCATCGTACAGGACGTGCTGTTCGGCGAAGGCGGTCTGGCGGAAGCCATGAAGAAAGGAGGAACGGCAGCTTCCGCGGGCGGCGCTGTAGTCTGCGACATGAGCTCCGTCACCCCCGGCGAATCCCGGGTCTGCTACGGTAAATTGAAGGAGATCGGTGTGGGCTTTGTGGATTCTCCCGTCAGCGGCGGCGAACCGAAGGCCATCGACGGAACGCTGGCCTTCATGGCGGGCGGTGATGAAGGTGACTTCGAAACGCTGAAACCCTATTTCGACATCATGGGAGCGTCCGCTTTGCTGGTGGGTCCCTCCGGCAGCGGCAGCATTACCAAGCTGGCCAACCAGATCATCGTCAACCTGAACATCGCGGCAGTGTCCGAAGCCTTCGTTCTGGCCACCAAGGCCGGCGCTGATCCGGAGAAGGTCTATCAGGCCATCCGCGGCGGCCTGGCCGGAAGTACGGTCATGGACGCTAAGGTTCCCATGATGCTGGATCGCAACTTTACGCCTGGCGGAACCATCAAGGTGAACCACAAGGACATCAAAAACGTCATGGCCACGGCTCACGACGTGGACGTACCTCTGCCGCTGACCAGCCAGCTGTTTGAGATCATGCAGGCGCTGAAGGTAGGCGGTCACATGGGAGACGACCACAGCGGCATCGTCCAGTACTTCGAGCAGCTGGCCGATGTGAAGGTGCAGCGCCATTAATGCAGCGATGTTCCCGGGGTTGGCTGATGCGAAGACCCCATGAGAACAGAGAATGAAACGGAGAACGAAAGCATATGAAAGAAGTACATACGATCAGCGCCGATATCCTGAACACCTTCCCGGCGGTGGACGAAGCCGAAGTGGAGAAGCTGCTTCAGGAAGAAGTGAAGAAAAACCAAAAGAAGATCGTGGTTTTGGATGATGACCCCACCGGCGTCCAGACGGTCCACGATATTTCCGTGTATACGGGCTGGGATTTGGACAGCATCCGTCAGGGCTTTGAAGAAGAGGGAAATCTGTTCTACATCCTGACCAATTCCCGCGGCCTCACCGTGCCGCAGACCACCCAGGTCCATCAGGACATCGCCCATCGGGTGGCACAGGTTGCCCGGGAGACGGGGAAGGACTTCATCCTTATGAGCCGCAGCGACTCCACGCTGCGGGGCCACTATCCGCTGGAACCTGCGATCCTGAAGGAGATCGTCCAGCAGGAGACGAAAACGACCATCGACGGTGAAATTCTGTGCCCCTTCTTCAAGGAAGGCGGCCGATTTACCATCGACGACGTTCACTACGTCAAGTACGGCGATCGGCTGGTTCCCGCCGGAGAGACCGAGTTTGCCGGAGATAAGACCTTCGGATACAAGGCTTCCGATTTGAAGGAATACATCGAAGAAAAGACCGGCGGTCAGTTCAGAGCGGCCGATGTGACCAGCATATCGCTGGCGGATCTCCGCGCTCTGCGCATTGAAACGATCACCGAACAGCTGATGGCAGTCAGCGATTTCCGCAAGGTGGTGGTCAACGCCATCGACTACGTGGACGTGAAGGTCTTCTGCATCGCGCTGTACCGCGCCATGGCTCAGGGGAAACATTTCATGTTCCGCACCGCTGCTGCTCTGGTCAAGGAAATCGGCGGCATTTCCTCGCAGCCGCTGTTGACCAGGGAGCAGATGGTGACCGAAGAGACGACAAACGGCGGCGTCATCGTGGTAGGCTCTCACACGGAAAAGACCACCCGCCAGCTGGAAGCGCTGAAACAGGTTCCGGGGATCGTCTCCATCGAATTTGACTCCGATCTGGTATTGGATGATGAGAAGTTTGCAGAGGAAACGCGCCGCGTCACTGGGTTGATCGAAGATACCATCGCTTCCGGAAAGACGGCGGTGGCCTACACCAGAAGAAAGCTGCTGGTGGTGGAAAACGACACGAAGGAGGAAGCGCTGGTGCGATCGGTGAAGATCTCCGATGCGGTACAGTCCCTGGTGGGAAACCTGACCGTCAAACCCAGCTTCGTCATCGCCAAGGGAGGAATCACTTCCAGCGACGTGGGGACGAAGGCACTGCGGGTTCGTCGGGCCACGGTCATGGGGCAGATCCGTCCCGGAATCCCTGTGTGGAAGACCGGCATGGAAAGCAGGTTTCCCAATACGCCCTACGTCATCTTCCCCGGAAACGTGGGAGAGGATGTGACGCTGCGGGAGGCGGCAGAAATCCTGATGAAATAACAGTCGCCTGTTCGCAGGGGGCGACGATACTATCTGGAGCGAAGGCTGCTCAGATCGCGCCCTTCCTGTATCGGGCCTTCTACTGACCGACAGGCAGCTTTCGCACACGCAGATTACTCATATTATATGAAAGAACAGTCCGGACGATGGATGTCCGGGCTGTTGTTTTGTTGCGGATCATGCCAGCGGCAGAGCTGGCCATGCGTGACTAAACCATAATCAAAGGCGGCCGGATCACGTGTGCTGAATCACGTAGAGCTGGGAGAAAATGAATTATAATTCAATAAAAACGCATATAAAAAGAAAAATAATGCATAATAAACGAATAAAATTGGTTGACAATGAATATAACCGGTGGTATGATTCATACGTAGCTGAGAGAAAGTGCGGCACGATGCGGCGCATGACAACACAGCGCAACACACAACACACAACCAACTAAGTAGGAGGAATGATCAAAATGAAAAAATGGTTCGCATTACTTCTGACGGCCTGCATGGTACTAACATCCTTTGCCGGCTGTGGCCAATCCGGACAGTCGGGTTCCGATGCGCCGGCGGAAAGGGATTTCGTCAATGTGGCGATGGCCTATCAGATTACGACGCTGGACAGCGGAATCAATACGGAAACGGGTAACGATTACATCATCAACCACATGTACGCAGGTTTGTTCCGCAAGGATGAAAACGGAATTCCGCAGAAGGAACTTTGCGAGGATTATACCGTCAGCGACGATGGTATGACATACACCTTTACCCTGAAGGACGGTATCGTATGGAGCGACGGAACGCCGATCACCGCCAAGGACTTTGAATACAGCGTACTGCGTGCCCTGTCTTACGGCGTAGACAACGCTTACTCCATCAAGGAGATCAACAGCTATTTGAAGGGCGCCAAGGAATACAACGAGAAGGCCTGCGAAATCGGAAACAGCTTCGACTGTACGGTGGAAGATCACAGCGGAGTAGGCATTACGGCCGTAGATGACAAGACGCTGGTCGTGGAACTGTCATCTCCCTGCGCGTTCTTCCCGGCGCTGACCTGCTCCAGAGCGTGGGTCGCAGTTCCTCAGAGCACGCCGCAGCACGATTCCCAGTGGTCCCTCGAAGCCGGCAACCCCACTTCCGGACCCTACGTATTGTCGGAAATCAATGAAAACGAAAAAGCCGTTCTGACCAAGAGCGATACTTATTTCGGAAAAGACGACATCACCATGCAGACGATCACATACTACTGCATGACCGACGAGGATGCCCGTGCCATGGCATTCGAAACGGGAGAAATCGATGTAACGCTGTCGGTGGAATCCGCCACAGCCGATAAGTATAAGGACACCGACATCATGAAGGAAATTCAAGACGGAACCGTATACTTCATCGCGATGAACTCCGCTTCCACCGGCCCCGACTACCTGAAGGATGTAAATGTGCGTCGGGCACTGGCTCTGGCCATCGATAAGGAAGCCATTTCCGAGGTACTGGGAAAAGAATACTATCCCATGCTGAACGGTTATATTCCTCACGGAGCTCCCGGAGTAGATGCGGAATTCCGCGACGAGGGCGATGCCGACGGCTATACCCTGAACTACGATCCGGAGCAGGCAAAGGCGCTTTTGGCTGAAGCCGGATACGACGAAGCCAACCCGCTGAAGATCAAGTACAAGTACAGTAATAACAGCATTCACGGCGATGTAGCCACCATGCTGGAAGCATTCTGGTCTGCCGTAGGGATCGAAGTCGAGTTCGACTGCGTAGAATACGGCGTATACTACGATCAGGTGGATCAGGGTGATTTCGAACTGTGCCGTTATGCGGACAGCGTGGACAGCGACGCCAGCCGGCTTTTGAACCTGTGGACCACCGGAGGTCAGGTCGTAGCCGCCGTCAGCGATCCCGTCTACGATGAAATGTGCAAGGAAGCTCTGCAGATCGCAGACAGAACGGAATACATCAAGGCACTCCACGGGCTGGAAGATTATCTGGTAGAAGAAAACGTATACCTGATTC
>JAGATO010000261.1 GCA_017621195.1 Bacillota bacterium
CGGGTGGACATGGTACCTTCCTCCAGGCTGACCAGTCCGAAGGGAACGTGGACGCAGTTCTTTGCCCAATCGTAGCCCATCAGTTCCACCACCTTGAACCACTGCTGGAAGTGGAGGTTCTGCTGGGAAGCAACCACGTAGATATTCTTATCGAAATTGTAGTGTTCTTTTCTGTAGATGGCAGCGGCGATATCCCGGGTGATGTACAGGGACGAACCGTCGCTCTTGGTGATCAGCGCCGGGGGCAGGTTGTATTCCGACAGGTCGACGATCTGGGCACCCTCGGACATCTTCAAAAGTCCCTTGTCCTTCAGCTCGTCCAGAACGCGCTGCATCTTGTCGGAGTAGAAGCTTTCACCGGCATAGGAATCGAATTCGATCCCCAGCATATCGTACACCCGCATGAACTCCTTCAGGCTCTCATCGCGGAACCACTGCCACAGTTCCTTTTCTTCCTTTTCGCCGTTTTCCAGCCGGGTAAAGGTGGCTCTCGCTTCCTCTTCCAGCGACGGGTCGTTCTCCGCCTCTTCGTGGAACTTCACATAATAGGACAGCAGCGTCTTGATGGGCTCCTTCACCACATCCTCTTTGTTTCCCCAGCGGCGATAAGCCACGATCATCTTTCCGAACTGGGTTCCATAGTCGCCCAGATGGTTGATGCGGACGGTCTCATAGCCCAGAAAATCATAGATTTTGTAGATGGAGTTTCCGATGACCGTACTGCGGATGTGTCCGATGTGGAACGGCTTGGCGATGTTGGGAGAGGAGAATTCCACGATGGCCAGCTTTCCCTTTCCCAATTCGCTGCGGCCGTAATCGTTCTTCTCCTGCGCCACGGAAGCCACCGTCTGACGGGTGAACTCACCGCGGTCCATGAACATATTCACGTAGGCGTTGACCTGTTCCACCTTGGAAAACAGCTTACTGTCGGCAATCTTTTCCGCCACGCCTGCCGCGATCATCTGAGGCGCCTTGCGCATGGTCTTTGCCAGGCGGAAGCAGGGGAAAGCGTAGTCTCCCATCTTTGCATCGCCGGGAATTTCGATGATATCCCGGATTTCGTCTACCGTCAGTCCTTCCACCGCAGTGGCCAGCACTTCGGCAATCTCTCTCTTAAAATCAATCATTGATCCGTTCCTCCTCCATGTATGCATCCAGTTCTTCTTCCGTAATTACACGGATCCCTTTTTCCTTCAACAGTGCGGCAAAGATGCCGTCGCCGTCCGTCACCACTCCGGCGAACGTGCCGTCGTAGATGCGGCCGGAACCGCAGGACGGGCTTCGGGCCTTCAAAATGGCCAGGGTGATCTCCTCCTGCTTTTCCTTTGCTTTTTCCGAAACCAGCTCCCAGGCCTTCTGCGCCCCCAGTCGGAAGCTCTCCGTCACGTCCACTCCCTCCCGGTTGACCACCTTATCTCCCACGATCTCCGCCGGCGGACGGGGTGCCGTCAATCCGGCCATCGTCTCCGGGCAGATCATCACGTAGCTTTTATTCTCCAGATATTTTCTCACCGACTTGGACAGGTTGGTCCCGCCGTCGTATTTGCAGGGAATTCCCAGAAGACAGCCGCTTACAATAATCATAACAATCCCTCCGGCACCTACTTCAATGTGACCACGGTCACGCCGTCGCCGCCTTCGTTGTAGGCTCCTTTTCGAAAACCATCCACGTGTTTGTGGCGCTTCAGCATCCGCTGCAGCCCCTCGCGCAGAATTCCCGCGCCTCTTCCGTGGATCAACGTCACTTCCTTCAGTCCCGCCATGAACGCATCGTCCAGATACTTATCGACGATGTCCTCCGCCTCATCCAGCGTCTTTCCGATCACGTTGCAGGAAATGCTGACGCTCTGCGCCTTGCTGCGGTACAGAGCACCGTATCTCTGTTTTTGTTTTTCCTTCTTCGAAACGTTCTCCTGGATTTTGGAAATGTTCTTCAGGTTGACGTTCAGCTTCAACAGGCCCACCTGCACCTGCAGGTCTCCTTTGGCATCAGGCAGCGTCAGCACCGTTCCGTTCTGATCCACCGTCAACACCTTGACCCGGTCGCCCAGCTTCAGAAGATTGGGGTTCACCGGTTCGTTGTTCTCCACCGTCTTCACCTGGGTCCGATACTTTCCGGACGCCTCTCGCAGCTGGCTGCGAATTTTCTCCTGTCGGCGGTCGATTTCGCCGGAATTGCGCAGCTTTTCCATCTGACGCAGCTCCCGGGAAACCTGATCGGACAGTTCTCTCGCTTCGCGAATCATGTCGGCGGCTTCTTCTCTTGCCTTGGACAGGATCTTTTCCTTCTGTTCTTCCAGCCGTTTCGCCTTCTCCTCCAGCTTTTCCTTCTGGTGCTTCATTTCGATGTTCAGCTGGATGGCTTCGTCCCGTTCCGCCTCCGCGTCCTTCCGATCCTGTTCGATCTTCATGACCACGTCCTCGAACTGGATGTCTCCCCGCTCCAGAAGCAGACCGGCCCGTTCCACGATGGTGTCGTCCAGTCCCAGCTTCTTCGAAATTTCGAAGGCGTTGGACCGTCCCGGAATTCCCACCCGCAGACGATACGTAGGCGACAGCGTCTCCACGTCGAATTCCATGGAAGCGTTCTGCACCCCCGCCGTAGACAGGGCGTACTTCTTCAGCTCCGTATAGTGAGTGGTGGCGGCAATGGCCGCGCCGCGGCTCTGCAGCTCGCCCAGAATGGCGATGGCCAGGGCCGCTCCCTCCGTTGGATCGGTTCCGGCACACAGCTCGTCCAGCAGAACCAGCGTTTCGCCGTCCGACTCCTCCACGATGGACACGATGTTGGTCATGTGGGACGAAAACGTGGATAAGCTCTGTTCTATGCTCTGTTCATCGCCGATGTCGGCGAAGATCTTATGGTAAATGGGCATCTCCGTTCCGCAGTCCGCCGGAAGGTGCAGGCCGCTCTGAGCCATCATACAGAACAGTCCGATGGTCTTCAGCGTGACGGTCTTTCCTCCCGTGTTGGGACCGGTGATCACCAGCGTGTGGTAATCGCGGCCCAGGGCCACGGTGACGGGAACCACCTTCTTGGCCGCGATCAGTGGATGGCGACCGTTCTTGATGCGCAGGTATCCCGATTCGTTGATCTGGGGCTGACTTCCCCTCATCTTCACAGAAAGCTTTCCCTTGGCGAACATGAAGTCCAGCTCCAGCAGAATCTTCTGGTTGTATTTGATCTCCCGCTCCACGGAGCCCACGGCCGAGGACAGCTCCGACAGAATGCGCTGCACCTCTTTCTTCTCCTGTAGTTCCAATTCCCGAAGCTCATTGTTCATATCCACGATGGCCTGAGGCTCGATGAACAGCGTGGCCCCCGTCTGAGACTGATCGTGTACGATGCCGGAAACCCGGGATTTGTGTTCCTGCTTCACGGGAATCACGTACCGTCCCTGGCGGATGGTCACGATGGCATCCTGCAGAAACGTGCGGTTTTCCTGAGAATTGATCATGCTGTTGATCTTGACCCGGATGTCCTCGTTCTGACGGAGGATGGCTCTCCTCAGCCGCTTCAGCTCCGGGCTGGCGCTGTCCGCCATTTCGTCCTCCGAGAGGATGCACCGGTCGATCTCATCTTCCAGACGCTTCTGAACGCTGATCACCGATGCCAGACCCATGATTTTGGGAAGCTGTTCCTTCGGAAGATCGCTTCCGAGAAACGTTGCCGCATTTCTCGCCACCTGCAGGTTGTACAACACCTGCAGCAGCTGCTTCATGGTCAGCGTGCCGCCCTTCCTGGCAACCCGTGCCAGGCCCCCGATGTCGTAGAAGCCGCCCAGCGGAAGAGCGCCCTTGACCATGATCACCGTCACGGCCTCCGTGGTCTCCTCCTGAGCCTCACGAATCTTTCGGGCGTCGGTCATAGGCGACAGCTTGCGGATGCGTTCCTTCGTCACCGTGGACGACGCCATCTCCTCAAGCAGACCGACGATCTTGTTGTATTCCAGCACACGCCGGGCTTTGTCATTCATAGATTACTCCGTCTTTTTGTATTGATCCAATTCTCCCTTCAGACGGATGTTCTCCATCTGAAGATCGAAAAAGCTGCTCTCGATATCCTTGCACTTGGCCTCCAGCTGGCGGATCAGTTCCGCGCTTTCGCTGCTGATGCCGGAGATCTCCTGCGTCTGAATCTTCTGATGCATCTCCTCGTTCTGGGACAGCAGCATTTCCTGTTGCTTTTTCAGCTCCTCATAGGCAGCGGACAGCCGGGAATATTCCACCGTCTTTTCATTGAACAGCTTCTGAAGCTGCTCCCGGTGTTCCTGACTGGTTCTGGCATCTTCCTTGTATTGGAGATAGCTCTTCTTCGCCTCGTCCCACAGCTGCACGTAGTGGGCCGTGTCCTTTTCCAGCTGAGCGCAGTGGGC
>JAGATO010000023.1 GCA_017621195.1 Bacillota bacterium
CAGTACGATTTCAGCGCACTGTTTGCCGAGCATCCAAGCGACATGATCGGCTTCTACATCCGGGCACTGGAAAAACCGGATATGAGCCCCGTGGAGAAAAAGGCATTGTTCTACGGAATTCACGCCCTTCTTCTTACCACCGATGAAAGGAGTTAGCCGTTATGCGAATTCTTGATGTATATATCAGCGGTTTTGGAAAATTTCACGATACGGACATTACCTTTCAGGATGGGTTAAATATTGTCTATGGAAAAAATGAGGCCGGAAAATCCACCATTCATACCTTTATCCGCAGTATGCTTTTCGGCATCGAGCGCCAGCGGGGACGTGCAGCGCGAAATGACACCTATTCCAAATACGAGCCCTGGGAAAACAACAGCACCTATGAGGGGCAGCTGCGTCTGGAATCGGGCGGCACCATCTACCGTATCGAACGTTCCTTCCTAAAAAACAGGAAGGAATTCACGGTGATCAATGAAACCACCGGGAAAGAAGAAACCGATGCGAAGGCTGTGATTGATGAGATTCTGGGCGGTATCAGTGAGACCACCTACAACAATACCATCAGCATCAGCCAGCTGAAAAGCGCCACGGACGATGGTATGATTTCCGAACTGAAAAATTATATTGCCAACATGAATACGTCCGGCAATATGGCTTTAAATATTACCAAGGCCAGCGCTTATTTAAAAGGTGAGAAAAAGAAGCTGGAAGCTCAGCTGAGCCCGGAGGCTGCGCAGAATTACACCTCACTTCTGACGGAAATCCGCAGTCTGGAAAAGGAGCTGGCCTCCCCGGAATACGAAAATCAGATGAGCCAGTACGTCCGACTGCGGGAAAATGTCAAACGAGAGATCGCCATCAATCAGCAGGAAAAGGACGACCTGACCGATAAACTGGCCCGTGGTCAAAAGATGCTTTATGA
This sequence comes from Bacillota bacterium, assembly GCA_017621195.1. Taxonomy (GTDB): domain Bacteria; phylum Bacillota; class Clostridia; order Peptostreptococcales; family Anaerovoracaceae; genus RGIG446. Next base: position 926 of record JAGATO010000023.1, read on the forward strand.
TTTCGATTTCACGGACGAAGCCTCCATCCGAAGCTATCTGGACAAAACCGAAGGCATTTATGCCGATTATAAGGAATCCAGCCGGATCGTTTCCGAAAATTCCGGCCGGACGCTCCCCATCTTTTTATTCCTTCTGGGCGCTCTGTGTACCGCCGGAACGGCCTGGAGTCTGGGCTGGTATCTGAATCCACATAATACCTTTTTACCGGTATTTCCCATTGACATGCAGCCTAAACAGGGGATTCTGTGGTTTGGCGTCGGCGCAGTTCTGACTTTTCTGACCACGGTCGGTTTTCTCCTGTACCGCAAACGGCATGAAAAAACGGCCCGCCTCTGCTCCGCCACACTCTCGGAAGTTTTCCGCCGTCATCTGGGTGACAATTCCATCTCCGACGAGGCCATGGAAGCACTTCGGGGTCGGCTGGAAGAATTTATCCATCTTCGCCAGACCATGGATCGCTCAGAAGAAACTCTTCGCCAGCAGGCAGAAAAAATCTCCTCTCTTCTGGAGAAACAGAACAGCTGCAGCGAAGTGATCGAGCAGCAGCAGCGGATTCAGTGGGAGCTGGAAAAGAAGCTGGAACACCTGGCCGCCTGCAAGGATCGGGCCACCGCCCTAAAGCACATTATCCAGGACAATGAACGAATCCGACAGGACATCGATGCCATCGAGCTGGCGCAGGAAACCATGCAGGAGCTGTCCATGTCCATCCGGGATTCCTTCGGCCTCTACTTAAACAAGACTGCCTCCGACTTAATCGACGGCATCACCGGAGGACGCTATTCCAGCATCAGTATCGATGAGAACTTAAGAGCCTTCCTCAACACCAAACGGAAGCTGATCCCCTTAGAACAGGTCAGCAGCGGCACCGCCGATCAGATCTATCTGGCCCTGCGCCTGGCCGCCGCCAAATTCATCCAGGGCGATGAGGACCGGCTGCCGCTCATCTTCGATGACAGCTTCGTGCTCTATGACGACGAACGGCTGATGACCGCGTTAAAATGGCTGCCCAACGCCTATCAGGGGCAGATCATTATATTTA
>JAGATO010000262.1 GCA_017621195.1 Bacillota bacterium
AGATCCTCCAGCGCCCGGTCCGGATCGTCCTTTTTCTGCCAGAGGATGGCCCGATTGTTCAGCGGCGCTGTATCCTTGGGATATTCTCGGATATAGCGGCTGTAGGAGGCGATGGCCTCATCCACTCGATCCGCTTCCGCCAGCGCAAAGGCATACTTGAATTCGTACGAACCCAGTCCGCTGGAAACCCAGGGCTCCAGCAGCCGGATGACCCGATCATACTGCTTTTGGGTAAAGGCGGTTTTCGCTTCGTCCTGCGCCGCCTTCTTCTGTTCGTCCACCTTCTTCTGGCGCTCCGCCTCTTCGATTTTCTTCTTCAGCCGTTCCATGCGGGCAACAATGTTTCCATCCCGCTGCCCCAGCGAATACGCCTTGCTCAGATCGTCCAGCGCCATCTTGGGATCGCCCAGCTTTTCCCAGAGAATGGCCCGGTTGTTCAGCGCCGCCTTGTCCTTCGGATAATCCAGCAGATAATCGGTATAAGAGTTGAGGGCCTCGCCATCCTTTCCCAGCTCCGCGCAGGAATAGGCGAACTGGAACAGATGCTCCTTCAGGGGGATGTTGTGGCTGATGCAGCTTTTAAATAATTGATACGCATGTTCATAATCCCCGGCGCGGTACAGAACCATGGCCCGCTCGATTTCCTTCTTGAACTCCATGGCCTGTTCCAGCCGCCGAATGCGCTGAGCAACATCGTTATCGCGATATCCGTCATTTCGCAGCTCCCGCAGCAGATCCAGCGCTTCTTCCTCCCGCCCCAGCTCCACGAGACAAAGGGCTGCGTTGCTCCTGGCGATGCACCGGTTGGTCCAGTCGTTCTCCATCTTGGCATAGATGTCGTAGGCGTTGATCGCCTCGTTGTACCGTTTCAAACAGTGGCAGGCATATCCCAGCTTAAACCACAGATCCGCCGAGTCCATCTGAGACCGGGACCGATATGCGGTACAGAGATCGTACACCCGCTGAAAGTTTTCTGCCTCAAACGCCTGAACCACGGCATCCCAGCGGTTCTGACGCTCCTGCTGACGGCGGCGTTCTTCCTCCTGAAGCCGCAGTTGGCGCTGCTGTTCTTCCCACTGTCTCTGGCGGCGTTCCTGTTCCAGCCGCGCCTGACGTTCCCTCTCCTGCCGGTCCTGATATTCCTGCTGGCGGCGGAGAGCTTCCTGCTGCTGGCGCTCCCGTTCCTTTCTCTGTCGATCTTCCTCGGCCTTTCGCTTCTTTTCCGCCTCGGCCTGAGTAGTCTTTCCCTGTTTTTTGGCGTAATACGCCTGATTATCCTTGACGAAATCCTCGAAATAATAGTCGTCACCGTCGCTGTACTGCTTGATAAAATCGTAGATCATCTGCTCGGTCACTGTCAGGCCGTACAAGCCTCTGGCAAACCGGCGGCGATAGCCGCCTTTCGTTCCGTCGTAAAATCCGTAATACTGCAGCGTTCCGGAGACACCGCCCCACTGATCCGTTCCGTAGGTATCGGCAATCTCGGCCTGCGTCAGACCCGTTACGACATAATCGTAGATGAGCCCCGCTTCATTTCTTTTGTTCATGGCCTTCTCCTTTACGGCTGTGAATCGTTATTTCTTCGTGAATTCGCTGTGCATCCGACCGGTCTCCAGGTTGTACTGGGCCGTTCTTCCCATCTTTTCCACGCTGACCAAACCCATTCCGATCTGAGAAACGCTTTCAAATTCGCAGGGGATCGTCTGGCGGAAGGTCCACTGCAGAACCGGCATCTTCTTCTCCTCTTCCAATACAAGTCCGAAGTACCCTTCCAAGTCCACACCGGTCTCGGCCTCTTCACATTCCACCGCTTCGCCCTTCAGGTATCCCATGCCCTTCTGTCCGAAGCGTTCCAGTTCCAGGACGGTCATTTCGCCGGAAGCCGAAGGTTCGATGGCGCTGTACCGCAGCGGTACGATCACCTTTCCGGTAGGGTCTACAATGCCGAAATATCCGTCCTTCTTCACGATGCACAGACCGGAATCCAGCATGGTTACGGCATCCCAGACGCCTCCCACCTGACATCCGTCGTTGAACATGTAGAATTCCTCCCGAACTCCGCCGGCAATTCTGTGGTTGTATTTCAAAACGAACCGTTCGCCCTGTCTCTGCATCACCTGATAGGAGACGAAATAGCTCTCGAGACGCCGATAGATTTCATTCTCATTCAGCATCGCCTCCAGATCCTTTCTCGCCCATTCCGTCAGGACACCTGCGCCCAGCAGCAGTTTCAACTGCAGTTCCTTTCCTTTGATAATGCGCAACAGCTTACAGGACGTTCTCTGTCCCATCCGAAAGTCTTCATCCCGATCAGGGGTTAAAATGGCCGTTTCCAGCGTCGCATCTCCGTCCATCTCTCTGGAATAGGACGCTAACGCCCCTCCCAGTCCACGGCACACCTTCTGCGCAGAGATGCCGTCTTCATCTTTTCTCTCCATGAAGAGCACACCCTGGTCGCTGAATTCGCTTCCACGGATCATAGAGACCGATGTCCAGGGCTGATCGTCCTCCTGAATCATCTGCACTTCTGCATAGGTTTCCTGACCTTCCAGCCCGTACTGAACGCCGTTTTCGTCCTCGCAGACGGCAAAGAAGTCTTCTCTCCACGCATAGGGGCTCTTCTCTCCTACCTCAGGCTCCCACATGTCACCGCCTCTGGTGTAGTTGTTCCAGGTGCTGACTTTACACAGTGCCGTGCAGTGGAACGGAACGAAGTCGCAGTCCCCATTCTCGTCGTAGTTCTCCACTTCCAGCCACTTCATATCGTCCAGATGGAACAGCCAGAACACGCCGTCGCATTTGACGGCAATCAGCTGGCAGCGGACATCCGCAGCATCCATCTGAAAATAAGGGTCGAAGTCCTCGTCATCCTCATAGTATTCGAACACCTCCTCCAGCCTGTCGCTTCCGTTCATCTGGAAGGCCACCGCCTGTTCACTGGTCAGGATCTCCACGTGATGACCGCGCTCGTCGTCCCATTCGTTGGTGGTTTCGGCAACGCCCTTATCGCAGGGAATGCGGCACACCGTCACCGGTTCGGCCAGGCGGTGCAGGTAGATCTGATTCTCCAAGGGCGCACCGTAATCCGCAGGATCTTCGCCCTGAGCCTTCAAGTATTCGGTCCATTCCATGGATTCAAACCGGGCTTCCACGATCACTTCCTGTGCTTCCGGATCGTGTTTCCATGAGACCAATCTATGTAATTCCGTTCTTTCGTTCCAGTTTTCACATACCATCGTAACCTGAGGGGCGGTGTATTGTTTCATAATAGGCTCCTTTTTTCTATTGTAATGTACACACGGGAGATGGGAGCGTCGCTGCTGTTGTCGTTCCATTCTGACGTTCTCCGCTTTATTTATCCATAGTATAGCACAGGTACTTTCCCCTTTGTTAGGAGGTTTACAGAATTTTGAACTTTTTTTGCGGCAACCGCTTCGCGTCTCTTCGTCGTCCTGATCGTCATCGGCTGTGCGCGGATTCCGGGAAAGCGAGATCCGGCGCATGATCCGCTTGGCCTCCGCTGGATCCACACTGCCGAACCGCTGGGCGCCATGGACCAGCTTCAGGAGTTCCTGAGAGAAAACGAAAAGGACAGCGCTAAAGCGCGCTGTCCTTCGGCTTCTGGAAGATTACCCACTTACTGAACACATAGTTTACGACCACCACCACTACCTGCATCAAAAGCTTCGCCAGATTCTTATCCCAGTCCATCAGTCCGATCAGAAAAAACAGGCCCACTTCTTCGATCCCCAGCGATGCCAGTCGAGCCGTCACAAACAGACCGATTTCCCGCTTTAACTGTCCAAAGCTCAGGCCCTTGGACTGGAATACGAAAATCTTGTTTGTTACATAAGCAAAGGCCACCGCCAAAATCCAGGAGATAATATTAGAGACCAGATAATGCAGCTCCAGCCAGCTGTTACACACAGCGTAGGAAACCAGACTGACCGCTGTCGTTAAAACGCCGAAGATCAAATAAGATACAATTTCATTGTGTTTTTTCGGTTGTTGCTCTTGTGTATTCATTCTATAGCTCCTTTCATCCCCCTGGCCTCAGCCATCCGCGCCAGATGCGTATCGTCAATCATCGGTAAACGTTCATCTTCCGTAATACCGTCACACCATGATACCGTAATACTGTAATTACGGCGTCTATTGTATTGTATCACATTTGTTTCCTTGTCGCGATGCATTTGTATCGACGAATTTAGAAGCAGGGACTTTACCCCCCACAGTTCTATTCCATAGCATCCGGCTTCCTTTCGATTCCACCTCACGATGGACACCCTTGCTTTCGACTGTATCCGTCCCGCTACCTGGCGGATTCGGGACTTTCACCCGTTAGAACGCGCGCCCGCCGGGCGCACCACGAAAAAAGAGGCTGTCGCTCAGCTCGACAGCCTCTTCCATACATTGTATGATTTTTGTCTGGTGCCACGACACAAAGGTCAGCAGCCAGCCCATCAAAACTACATTTCTACGATCAGAGCAGTACCCATACCGCCGCCGATGCACAGAGTAGCCAGACCGTACTTGGAACCTCTCTTCTTCATTTCGTAGATCAGGGAGATCAGGATACGGGCACCGGATGCACCGATGGGGTGACCCAGAGCGATGGCACCGCCGTTTACGTTCAGCTTTTCTTCGGGGATCTGCAGGTCGTGACCAACAGCCAGAGACTGAGCGGCAAATGCTTCGTTTGCTTCGAACAGATCGATGTCATCTACAGACAGTCCAGCCTTTTCCAGAGCCTTTCTGGAGGAGGGGATCGGACCTACGCCCATGATGGAGGGATCTACGCCTGCGGAAGCGTAGGACTTGATCTTGCACAGATATTCCAGACCCAGTTCATCAGCCTTTTCCTTGGACATTACAACCAGAGCGGCACCGGCGTCATTGATACCGGAAGCATTCGCTGCGGTTACCATACCGTCCTTCTTGAATGCGGGCTTCAGCTTAGCCATCTTTTCCATGGAAGCACCGAACTTGGGATATTCATCGGTATCGAATACGATGGGATCACCCTTCTTCTGGGGGATTTCTACGGGAACGATTTCTTCCTTGAACTTTCCGGCCTTGATGGCAGCTTCTGCCTTCTGCTGAGACTTCAGGGAGAATTCGTCCAGCTGTTCTCTGGTCAGGCCCCACTGCTCTGCTACATTTTCAGCAGTGATACCCATGTGATAGTGGTTGAACGCATCGGTCAGACCGTCGTTTACCATAACGTCAACGATCTTAGTGTCGTTCATTCTTGCGCCCCATCTTGCACTGGGAATGGCGTAGGGAGCCATGGACATGGATTCTGCACCGCCGCAAACGACGATATCAGCATCTCCAGCCTTGATGATCTGAGCAGCCAGACCTACGGAACGCAGACCGGAACCGCAAACCTTATTGATGGTCATTGCGGGAATTTCCTTGGGAATTCCGGCAGCCATGGAAATCTGTCTTGCAACGTTCTGGCCCAGACCAGCCTGCAGAACACAACCCAAAACTACTTCGTCTACCATTTCCGGAGTAATTCCGGCTCTCATGATGGCTTCCTTAACGGCAACCGCACCTAAGGTTACGGTGGGAGTTCCCTTTAAAGTACCGCCAAAGCTGCCGATGGGAGTTCTGGCTGCGCTTACAATTACTACTTCTCTCATGTCGTTTTTCCTCCTAAGAATACATATTTCCGAAATATCGAAATCTTGTTTTTCTATAACTGCTCTTATCATATCACTCCCGCGTAATCTTGGCAATACCCCCGAGATAGCTGCAAAATCCAGACTTTTCCGATGTTGTTTCGGCAATTTTTCAAAACTTCCGTAACATTTTCGATTTAAATAGATAATTTTTTAACAAAGTCATAAATATTCACGTTTTTCCCTTAAAAAAATTTTTTGAAAAAAAAGAAAAGAGCCGTAACAACTCTTTTCTTTTTATAAAACCATCGAAATAATGTCGAACTTGTTAAAATGTTGTTTAACATTGAAAAATCTTAAGATTTTTTCGTTCCGTTCCCGTTTTACAAAAAAGCTTCTTAATTTTTTTGGCTTTTACTTGATTATTGCGGAAATATCCTTGAATCCGGCTTCTTTTGCACCACCACACAGTTCAAAGAGAATCGCCTCCATGCTGGTATAGACCGCCCCAGCCTCCTTCATCCGGCTCTTCGCCATGCGTACGTCCACCGGCTTACGGGACGAGACGCAGTCGCCGCAGATGAACACCTGATATCCCTCTTCCAGTAGATCCAGCGCGCTCTGCTCCACGCAGATGTGGGATTCGATTCCTGCCAGGATCACGTTTCTGCAACCCGCCGCCCGTACCGCTTCGGCCATTTCTGGATGCTTCATCACGCTGAACGATGTCTTATCGAACGGCGTAAATTCTCCCAGCGCCTCTGCAATGGAAGGGATCGTGGGCCCCAATCCTTTGGTATACTGCTGACTCACCAACACGGGAATTCCCATGACCCGTGCTCCCTTCGCCAGCTTTACCATTTTGTCTTCCAGCTCTTCTTTTTCGTACATAGCCGGCATCAATCTCTCCTGAAAATCGATGACCACCAGCAGTGTGTCATCCTTCTTTAACCGTTTTACACTCATCGTTTTCTTCCTTTCCTGAATTCCATCGATATTTCACATGTGTATTTCTGTATATTCCACATGCACTTCAACATATACTTCGCACGGGTATCGCTTATTTCCAGCAGATTCCCCAGTCGCTCATGGGTTCCACCAGATCCTCCTTCGTCAGATTTCGATGGATCGGCGTAATGGAAATGCAGCCTTCCTGATACGCCCGAATATCGTCATCCTCCGGCAGATCGTCCTGAGCCAGCTCCTGTCCCAGATACAGGTGGCAGACCAGCCCTTCTTCGCTGTGCTCCACGGAAAAATCCTCGCTGTAGATTCGCTCGCCCAACCGCGTAAACCGCAGGCCCCGGATCTCCTCCATAGGCAGATCCGGCACGTTCACATTGAGGACCCACCGGGTCGTATTTTCCTCCAGAACCTTCCGGCAAACGCTGGGAACCAGCGCATCGAAGGCTTCGAAGTGAGTGGCCTCATGGTCGCAGACCGAAAAGGCAACCGACGGGATCCCGCAGATGTTTCCTTCCAGCGCCGCCGATACCGTTCCCGAATACAGCACGTCGCTTCCCAGATTGGAGCCCATGTTGATCCCCGAACAGATCAGATCCGGCCGATCTCCCGCCAGACCCATCATCCGGATCCCGGCCTTGACGCAATCCGCCGGTGTTCCGGAGCAGGACCAGGCCATCTGCGCTCCCTCGAATTCCCATTCCTTCAGGAGCACGGCCTCCCGAACGGTGATGCCGTGGCCTGATGCCGTCCTCTGTCGATCCGGCGCGCACACATATAATTTCGCATCGGGAAAGCCACCGCGCAGGCAGCGCACCAGCTGGTGAATTCCTTCCGCTGTAATTCCGTCATCGTTGACAATCAATACGTTCATAGATCTATCTCCTCATCTCATGCGCGGCATTTCCCACCGCAATTGTCTTTATGGTATCACATCGAAGGCCGTCGCACAAGAACCCCTTTTTCATCATTCAGTCACAAAGTCGGAATGAAATCAAAAAGAAAAACAGAGGCAACTGCCTGTCGTCCGCAGCACCTCTGCATAAAGTTTTCGTTTGATACCGTTGTTGTTATACAGTGATGTCCGAAAAAGGACACATCCTCTCGTCATCACACTGCGTTAGAAAATTCCTGCGGTGACGGCAAAGTTGAGCAGAAGCTTGATGCCGTAGGACAGAATGACGATACCGCAGACGATGTTGATGATGCGCAGCACTTTGTCGTTCAGCTTGGAGCCGAAGACGTGAGTCAGCGTGGACAGACCCAGCCACCAGGTGGCGGAAGCCGCCGCCGCACCCAGAATGAATGCCGTGGATTGGGCCGTCGGCAGGGATGCGCGAAACGCGCCGAACAGCAGAGAACCGTCGATCAGCGCCTGGGGATTGAACCAGGTCACCACGCAGGCCATGGAAACCACCTGTTTCAGCGGAATATTCACATCTTTTTTCTCCAGCGTTCCCTTGGATCGGGCCAGCGAAATACCCATATAGATCAGAACCAGACTTCCCACCAGCATGATCGCCATCTTCAATAAGGGAAACCGGTCCATAACCGCACCCACGCCGAAGAAGCAGGCAAAGGCCAGCGTAATGTCGAAGAACATGACGATGAACGCCGTCTGATACACCCGCTTGGTGGGCTGCGTCAGACCCGTGTTGATGACGAACAGGTTCTGTGCGCCGATGGGGGCTACATAGGCCAAGCCGATGGAAAAGCCCTGTAAAAAATACATCATAATCTCAAAAGCTCCTTTCCGTTTCACAAGCTGTGACCCAGCCAATGAATTCCTTACAAATCCTATAATATCGTTTATTTCAATCCGAGTACCCGGCCACTTTTTCATTTTATGCCCAGCCAAGTCTTGCGTTTTCCCATCCTTCCTGCTACAGTGAAATGGAACGAAGCGGTTCCGCTGCAGTAGAACCGAGAGCAAAGCGGCATCTTTCGCCGGAAAGGATGTCCCATGAGCCCCAAATCTCAGCAGAAAATTACAATCGACTGGCGGCCGGACAAGACCAGCGGCCGGCCCATCTACAAACAGATCGTAGATTACATGAGCGAAATGATTTCCTCCGGTCACTGGGCCATCGGCTCCCGCCTTCCTTCCCAGCGCAGCCTGGCTCAACAGTTCGGCGTCAACCGCAGCACCATCACCACCGCTATGGAAGAGTTGTATTCCTATGGCGTTCTGGAAGGCGACTTCGGTCGCGGAACCTACATCGCCAGCAACACCTGGACCCTGATGATGTCCTCCGCACCGCCGGACTGGGGCACCTACATCCGTTCCGGCTCCTTCAAACCCAACGTCCCCACCATACAGGCCATCAACCGGCTGGAATTCGAGGAGGGTTACATCCGTCTGGGCACCGGCGAGCTGGCTCCGGAACTGTTTCCCCGGGATTCCATGGAGGAGGTCTTTCGACGGCTTCCTGCCCAGATCCCGTCTTTGAACTATCTGGGACCGCTGGGCCTTCCCGAGCTGCGGGAAGCGCTGGCCTGCCGGGTTACAGGCCCAGACATTCTCCCAGAACCTCACCGATGGGCTCGTGAATCACCAGATCCGCCTTGGAATCGTACGGCGTAGAGGACTTGTTGATCAGGACCAGGTGTTTTCCCCGGAAATACTGAATCAGTCCGGCAGCGGGATAGACCACCAGAGAGGTTCCGCCCACGATCAGCGTATCGGCTGCGGCAATGGCGTTGACCGCTCCGGTGATGCAGCCGTCGTCCAGACATTCTTCATACAGAACCACTTCCGGCTTTACCACGCCGCCGCAGATCTCGCAGTGGGGAACGTGACCTTCGCAGTTCTTCGGATCCATGACGTAATCCAGTTCGTAGGATTGATTGCACTTCATGCAGCGGTTTCGCAGGACGGAGCCGTGCAGCTCGTAAACCACCTGACTTCCGGCCATCTGATGAAGGCCGTCGATGTTCTGCGTGACCACGGCTTTCAGCTTTCCCATCTGTTCCAGCTTTGCCAGCGCCAGATGCGCCTTGTTGGGCTTGACGCCGTCGCAGATCAGGTTATTCTTATAATAATCGTAAAATGTTTCCATGTTTCGCATGAAGAACGTGTGAGACAGCATTTCCTCCGGTGATCTCCCATAGTTCTGCTGCGCATGGTACAGGCCGTTTTCCGAGCGGAAGTCCGGGACGCCGGATTCGGTGGAAACGCCCGCACCGCCAAAGAATACGATATTTTTACTTTCATCCAGGATTTTCTTCAATTCATCGTACATATCTCTGCCTCCCCCTTTGACGGGCTGTAAAAATTTATTTATACTTAGACTATAATACGAAAAACTCACCGCTGTCAATTTTTAAGAAAGGTCTTTTTCCATGCAGCTGCTTTCCCTCGCCATCGTATTCGTCGCCATCATCGTCCTGTTGGGTCTCCGTCGGCCGCTGTACCAGGCCATTTCCGGCGGACTGGTCCTGATGGTACTCCTGTTTCACATCCCGCTGACCGCCGCGATCTCCGGCATTTTGAACGTATTTACCAACTGGGGTTCCTTCTCCATTCTGGTGTCCTTATATCTGGTCACCTACCTGCAGCGGATTCTGGAAGCCAGAAGTCAGATCAAACTGGCCCAGCAGGACCTGAACGGACTGTTTCACAACCGTCGGGTCAACGCCACCGGCGCTCCCATGTTCATCGGCCTCCTGCCCTCTGCAGCGGCCATGATCCTCTGCGGCGACATCATGAAGGACGCCACCGAAGGCTATCTGGAACCGAAGGAGCAGGCCTTCGTCACCAACTGGATCCGCCACATTCCGGAAAGCACTCTGCCCACCTACTCCGGCGTATTGCTGATGGCTACCCTGTCCGGCCTTCCTCTACCCACGTTTACGCTGCACATGATCGTACCGGTCATCGTCCTGGTTCTTCTGGGATATTTCCCCTACATTCACAGGCTACCTAAGGATCCGGGAACTCCCGTCAGCGAAAACCGGGTCAGGGACGCGTTTCAGCTGTTCGCTCACCTCTGGTCTCTGCTGCTGATTCTGGTCTTGATTCTGGTCTTCGATCTTTCCATCGTGCCGTCCATCCTGATCTCCATCGTAGCCTGCCTCTTCGTTTACCGCTTCCGCTTCGACGAGCTGAGGCCCATGTTCCGCAGCGCTTTTGAAAAGAAGCTATTGTCCAATACCTTCCTCGTTTTAGTATTGAAGGAGTTCATCTCCTACACCGGCGTATTGAAGACTCTCCCGGATCTTCTGGAAGGACTGGCCATCCCCACCTACATCGTCTTCGCCCTGATGTTCTTTCTGGGCGGCATCATCAGCGGCAGCAACGGCATCATCGCCCTGGGAACGCCTCTGGCCTTCGCGGCCATTCCCGACGGCGGCGTTCCGCTCATGGTCCTTCTGATGTGCATGAGTCATGCGGCAAGCATGGTTTCCCCCACTCACGTCTGTTCCGTCGTAGCCGCTGATTACTTCGGCATCTCCCTGGGGCAGCTGATCCGCAAGACCATCCCTACCGCCCTCCTGTTCTGCGTCCTGATGCTGATCTATTACAATGTACTGCTTCTTCTGTAACTGTAGCAGTGCGACAATTCTATTTCGATGTAAGCTATCTATGGAACATGCGATCATCGAAAACGGCGCAGAATAGCGGCCTTTACCGCATCAAAAGTACCCACCCCCATGGCCGCCCTCAAGTATATTTATTCGCCTTATTCATCCGATTCGTCCAAATAGTCCAATTATATTCAAGAAAAAACCATAAAGTTTCATTCTGTACAAGGTGTTTCGCCCTAATTCTGGTCAAAACTCTGATCAGAAAAGTTCCGCAAAACTCAAAAGTTCCGCGGATTTTACCCAAAATACAGATGAAAGGCCGATTTTATGGACTACATAACCATTTCTGAAATGGCTGAAAAATGGAACATTTCAGAGTGAATGATACGCAGATATTGTATTGATGGACGAATTGAAGGAACAATTTTCAAAGATAATGTTTGGATGCTTCCCGAAAATGCGGAGAAGCCAACGCGCCGCACGAGGGAAGCAGCGAAGCTCCCAATTCTGGTCAAAAAACTGCAACGCCAACGCACCAAGAAGATCTACCACGGTCTCTACGATTACATACAGATCAACTTCTGCTACAGCTCCAACCGTCTGGCCAGCAACCGGCTCCTGCTCACACAGGTGGAGGAAGTCTACAGGAAAGGCAAGGTTTCCACGGGATTTGAGCCCATCAAGGTGGACGATCTGATCGAGGCGTATAACCACTTCACCTGTGTCAGCCATATCATCGATACTGCTGCCGCCCGCATCTCCCAATCCTACATCCGCAAGCTGCACACCATGCTCAGCTATGGCACCATGGCGGAGCGTAAACTCCAATTTCATCCGGGAGAGTACCGCAGGGATACCTGCACTATCGGTAAGACCAAAACCACGCCGCCAAAGAATATAAACTCCCAAATGAACGCCCTGATTGCAGAATACGAGAGTCTGGACAAGGTGGAGCTGGCACAGATCCTGGACTTCCATGTGCGCTTCGAGCGTATCCACCCCTTCACAGACGGCAATGGCCGTGTAGGTCGGCTGCTCATGTTCAAGGAGTGCCTGCGCCATGAAATAACACCGTTCATCCTTGATGACAAACGGCGCACAGAATACCTCAAAGGCATCCGCGAATGGGATATGGACAAGTCCACCCTGTTCACCCCCTGCCTCGAAGCACAGGCTCGCTTCCAAGCCCAGATCGACCTGCAGAAACTGCAGGAATACGCCCAGCACTATAAGCCTGCTGACTATAAGGAGGATTAACTTATGAAACAGATTACATATACCCGCTGCGGAGACTACAACATCCCCAACCTGACCCTGTCCAAAACCGAGACGAAGCCTCTGGGCAAGTACGGACGGATGAGGAAGAAATATCTGCAGGAACACAGACCGGTGCTGTGGAACAGCATGATCCTGTCGGAGACCCTGTACCCCCATTTGAGGGAGATCGACGAGACGGCGAACAGGCGGATGAAGCAGCTGATGTCCGAATTACTTGCATCGGCTCCTGCACCGGACAAGGAAACCCGGCAGATGACTTGGGTGCAGCATATGAACGCACTGAAAGCACAAGCCGAGGAGATCATCCTCACAGAACTGATCTTTAATTAAGCCGATGGGGGTGTCGTGTAATGCGACACCCCCTGATTATTTCAGTCCTTGTGAAATCCGTGAAATATTTGCCTGTACGGCGAAGTCGCTGCACGGTTCCGTGCTTCTCAGGACAGCGAACAGGCTTCATGGAACAATGTGCAGTTGTACTGTTTGAAGAAAATCACTCGATTTCGCAAAGTCCAATATGCCATCTTTCGATCAGAGCATCGTTGAAAGTATTTCTATCGTCTGCAGAGCCGGTATGCGGATAAGAGATCCACGGAATGGTGAAGTTATTTCGCTCTGCAGCAAAAATGACCGTCAATTAAGCTGACGTTCATTTTATCGAGGAATACCGTCGGTCTAAGCGACGGTATTTGCTCAGGCAAGGGTGTAAATACTGCTGACACCCTATGCCCGGGTATATGAAAAAGTGTCATCAAATCGATGACACCTTTGTACTACTTTATCTCTTGCTCCAAGTCGTCGAACTCCGGCGTGGAGAAGAACTCTCCCAAGGTAATCCCCAAACCATCACAAATCATCTTGATGGTAATCAGCTTCGGATTTTGGCTTTTCCCATAGAGAATATTCTTTATGCTTGAAGGCGGCAGAGCTGAGATCGTCGCCAATTTGTTGATGGTGATTTCTCGCTCACCACACAACGCCAGAATACGATTTCTGACTGCAGTAACGGTATCCATGCTCCCCCTCCTCCAGATTTTTTGCTTATAGCATATCCTATCTGGATGGGCTTTATAGGCTATACATGCCACTATTAGGCTATACATAGCCGAAAGGAGC
>JAGATO010000024.1 GCA_017621195.1 Bacillota bacterium
GACATATCAACAGCATTATTCCATTCCGGAATCCATCGGCGCCGAGGTGAGAATTCTGCAGCTGCGGCCGGAAAATAACTTCCTGCCCGATATCGAAGAACTGAAATCGCTGGTGGATGAAAACACAAAGATGATTACCTTCAACAATCCGGATAACCCCACCGGCTCCTGGATTCCGAGACAATCCATGGAAGAGATGATCGAGATCGCAAGAAACGTAGGAGCTTACGTGCTCTGCGACGAAGTGTATCGCGGCATCTCCGAGGACGGCGAATACATGCACTCGGTGGTGGATCTGTATGAGAAGGGAATTTCCGTCGGTTCCATGAGTAAGATTTTTTCCCTGGCCGGTCTCAGAATGGGATGGATCGCAACCCGCGACGAGGAAGTGATTCACATGGTACATGAACGCCGCGATTACGATACCATCAGCTGCGGCGTCATCGACGATCTGTTGGCATCGCTGGCGTTGAAAAACAAAGAGAAAATCTTTGAAAGAAACCGCGAAATCCTGAATAAGAACCGGACGATTCTGGACGAGTGGGTTAACGAAACGGAAGGCGTTCACTACGTCCGTCCCGTTGCCGGAACCACAGCCCTGGTGTATTACGATCTGGATATGCCCTCCGATGAGCTCTGCGTGCGGCTGATCAAGGAGAAGGGCTGCTGTTTACCCCTGGATCGGCTTTTGAGATGGAGGGTGCTGTCAGAATTGGATACGCTTTCGATTCGAAGCTGCTGCGACAAGGACTGGATAAGTTTGGGGAATTCCTGAAGGAAAACAGATAGAAAGAGAAAGAGCAGGTCGACGGAAAGGAGCGCATTGCGTCCAAAACGCCGACAGGGCTCTTTTTCTGTATCAGGTTGGAAAGATGCAATTCGTCGTTCCCATTACCGCATTGAAAAAATAGTGCAAAGTATGGTATGATATACTAATATGACTTTATTCGACATGGGAATACAATATGGGAATGACACAAGAACAGAAGATGGGAACCATGCCCGTCAAAAAATTGTTATTCGAGCTGGCAGTACCGACCATCACAGCACAGCTGATCAATGCATTATATAATATCGTAGACCGGGTTTACATCGGGCACATTGCAGGAGTGGGAGGAACGGCGTTGACGGCGCTGGGTGTCTGCTTTCCGCTGATCACCCTGGTATCGGCCACCTCGGTGCTGATCAGCGCCGGCGGTGCGGCCAGAGCGGCCATCTCCATGGGGCGCGGCGATAACGACAGCGCGGAAAAGATCCTGGGCAACGCCGTGTCGGCGCTGCTGCTCATTTCGGCGACGCTGTTTGTGATCTTCTTCTGCTTCAAAAAACAGCTGTTGTATCTGTTCGGTGCCAGCGACGTGACCTATGTCTATGCATCGTCCTACTTCGGGATTTACCTTTTGGGAACGGCCTTCGTTCAGCTGTCCCTGGGCCTTAACAGCTTCATCACGACCCAGGGCTTTACGAAGATTTCCATGAAGACCGTCATGATCGGCGCCATCACCAACATCATTTTAGACCCGATCCTGATCTTCGGGCTGGACATGGGCGTTGCCGGCGCGGCTCTGGCCACCATTCTGTCTCAGGCTTTGTCCGCCACCTGGGTAGTGGTGTTCCTGACGGGGAAGAAAACCATTCTGCGGATCAAGGTGAAAAACATGAAGATCGATCCGAAGATTCTGGCGCCCTGCGTGGCTCTGGGATTTGCGCCCTTCGTCATGCAGTCCACCGAAAGTTTGATCATGCTTTGCTTCAACAATTCACTTCTGAAATACGGCGGCGATGTGGCCGTAGGAACGATGACAGTTCTGGCATCGGTCATGCAGATGGTCATGATGCCTCTGTCCGGTCTGACGCAGGGTTCCCAGCCCATCGTCAGCTACAACTACGGCGCCAGAAACGCTCAGCGGGTTCGGGAGGCCTTCGGACTTCTGCTGCGCTGCTGCCTCACCTATTCCGTCTGCGTCTGGACGGTCAGCATGGTATTTCCGGGACAGATCGGCGCGCTGTTCACCAGCGATCCGGAGATCATATCCATGGTGCGGTGGGGGCTGAGAGTCTACATGGGCGGTGTGATCATCTTCGGCGCGCAGATTGCCTGTCAGCAGACCTTCGTGGCCTTGGGAAATGCCAAGACGTCGGCATTTCTGGCCATCTTCCGCAAGATCATCGTGCTGATCCCGCTGATCTTTCTGATTCCCATGGCATTTCCGCCGGAGCAGAAGGTGCTTGCCGTGTGGCTGGCGGAGCCCATCGCCGACGTTGCCGCGGTCTGCGTCACCACCACCATGTTTCGGAAGCAGTTCCGCAGCGCCATGGCTCAGCTGGAGATGCCAGAGTCGAAATTCTAAGGCAGCGGCCAGTCGGATGCTGCGGCGAAGTTTCATTGATAATTTGTTATCAATCAGAGTACAATAGGATGTGGCGCAAGCCGCTTACATTCGCATAAGGAGGCACTTTTGAACCACAGCAAATTCACGGTAATCAAGGGCGGAAGCGATCCGGACTTCGGAACGAGGCGCTTCCTTTCCGCATACATCACCGATACGCGCCTCATGGGAGTGGTGGGTCTGCAGATTCACTGGGAACTGCTGGAGGACGGAGTTCCGGTGGACTTTTATCAGTTCTTCTACTTCGATGCAGAGGAATACGGCCTGGACAGCTACAGGAGCTATCAGGGCAACGACGATATGGAACCCGTGGCCATCGGAGAATCCATGTTCGGCGGCCTGGGCGGACGACAGGTTTCGTTGACCCAGAGGGAGGCTCAGTTCCTGGTGCAGGATTTTTGCAGGGACTCTCAGATGATGGGAATTCCTCTGCCGGAGCCCCGGAAGGAATATGAGTTTTTACTGGAACATCCCATCCAGGCGGACAGCTCGCTTTTGACTTCGGTCACGGAGAAGATGTGCGTGGATCTGCAGAGCGACTACGAGCTGGTTCACTATTTTCTGATGCGCTCTTTCGGGAAGGACAAAAAGGGTTTGGCCTACGTCTGCGATCCTGCAGCCATCGATTCGGGATGGGTGGAGGATGTGGCCGAGCCCTATGGGGCCACGCTGTGCAAGAACACCATCGAGGAATTCATCAATCCCGACGGGACCATTTCCTACCTGAGCGAGTCTCTGGTGGAGGTGGAGCGGCTGAACCAGTACCGCCTGGTCATGACGGAGGTCATGGCCCACAACGGGAAGGTGATCATGGCAAAGCGCCGTTCGGCTTTTACGGTGTCCATGCAGGAGGTGGCCATGATGCTGTCGCGGCCGGAGTTCGTCACGGTGTTTGAGGTTCTGCCCCAGCCGGAACAATCGATCCCGATCCTGGAGGAAATGTTCACGTCGGCCATGGAGAGCAATCACGAAAACGGCCAACTGTTCATGCTGTTTCACAAGAACAACGAACACGTCAATCGAAGGATATTCCGCCTGAACGACGATATCCAGAGCCTGTATTTCCTGACGGATTACGGCCAGCTGATCGTGGGAGCCTACACCCTGCCGGCCATCTGGGAGGCGGAGCGGAAGCTGCAGAAAAGCCGGTTGGGGCTTTTGCTGATCCCTACGGCCAAGTACGAGTTCAAAGAGCCGGTACTCCTGGACTTCGTTCAGAGCGATTACGAGGATTTTGACGATTTTCTCAACGATATCAAGGGCGATCAATAGGATCGCCTTTTTCTTTTCCGGCGCAATGTGTTTTTAGCGAA
Source organism: Bacillota bacterium (assembly GCA_017621195.1). Taxonomy (GTDB): domain Bacteria; phylum Bacillota; class Clostridia; order Peptostreptococcales; family Anaerovoracaceae; genus RGIG446. The sequence goes on from JAGATO010000024.1 coordinate 3,704, forward strand.
ATGAGCGGAAAAAGAAAATGAAAAAAGGATTCGGCGGTTGTAACAAAATGAGCTGTCGTGTGTTATATCGGTGAAAGGGGGAGTGCAGGTATGGAGAATCAACTGCTATATGAATTGTATCGCACCTACGCGGATGAGATCGCGCTGTACCTGTATTCTCTGTGCAAGGATCGGTCTGTGGCGGAAGATCTTCTGCAGGAAGTGTTTCTCAAGGCGATGCTTTCGCTGCCGTCGGATCACGCCAACTTCCGCGCCTGGCTGTATCGGGTGGCCCGAAACCTGTGCTACAACGAAATGCGCAATCGAAAGCGGGAGGTACCGGCGGAGCCGGTGGATGTGGAATCAACCGGCTGCGAAGCGCAGAGGAGCATCGACTGCGGTACGCCGCAGACACCGCTGGAACAGCTTCTGGAGCGGGAGAAGATGGATCTGCTGTACGAGGCGATTCTAAAGCTGCCGCCGGTACCGTCCTCGGTCATTGTGATGCAGTACTTCGGCGAGCTGTCCCAGAAGGAAATCGCAGAGGTGTTGGGAATATCGCCGGGCAACGTGCGGGTCATCGCTTGCCGGGCCAGAGAACAGCTGCGGCGCAGCCTGGAATCGTACGAAGGAGGGGAACAGAATGAAGTTTCGGGAGATCGTTGAAAAATACAGGATGGGAACAGCGTCGGAGGAGGAGATACGCCTGATCCGGGAGGAAATGGAGAAGCAGGAATGCCTGAATGAACTTTTGTGTGAGGACGTGGAAGATTCTCTGGAACAGTGGGGGACTGCTTTATACGAAACGCGACGGAGCCTCCACGAGAACGGAGCTGCCGGCGATCCAAATGAAGGAGAGGCTGCGGCCCAGGTCGAAGCGGAGCGATTTGCCCGCATGATCAAGAAAGCCATTCGACGGGCATTTTTCAAGGCCGGAGCGGTGATTTTAGCGCTGGCCGCAGCGTTGACGCTGTTTCTGTGCTACGGTCTATCGCCTATCGTCGATGCACTGTATTACGACCCGACGGAGGAAGTGGTCCTGTCGGAGGGGGAAGGATTCCGGATTAGCAAGGACCGACTGGCGGTCGATTCCGGGGTGTATACGGAGCTGAACTATCCGCTATGCCGATTCGACGGAGCTACCGTGGTAGAGAGAGGATTCGGGGAATACAGCTTTGAACTGCTTCAGGGCTACATTCCCATGGGCCTCAGTTCCGATCGCCTCAGCGGTCAGATCAGTCGCGGTGTACTGACGCTGTTTGACGCCAATATTTTGCCGCGGATGGCGGTCAACGAATTTGCCAATTACGAGGAGAGCGGCGCGGTAAATACGTATCAGCGCCGGGAGTGGAACGAGTACTGGAAAGACGAAATCCACGGTCGTGTGGCGAAGATGGGGGAGGACGACCGAACCATTGCGTACGTGTCCTTCGACCACATTCTCAGCTTCGAAGAGCTTCTGACTCTGAAGGAAGAAACGGATACTTGGATGGCTTGGAATCTGGTAGATACCCACGGATTAAGAAACGACGGAGAGGGATGGAGCTCCGTGAGAGGCGGCCAGTTCGGCTATTGGGATGCCTACGGTTTCCGAAGCGAAGGGGAATTCTCCCACGACGGAGAGAACGGTGTCATTCCGGGGGCGGAACCTACGGTACGGGTGCTGCCGGAGGACATGTCCTATGAGGAATACCAGGGAAACGAAGAGCTGCAGACGGCCAAGATGATCGAGCTTCTGGAATACATGGGTCAGCAAGAGAAATTCCTCGCCATGGTAGGAGAAGATCCCGCATGGTATCGGGATGCGGCGGAGTATGTGGGTCAACACGGGATGCGGTTCATGGGCATAGCGGTGTACGGATCCCGGGAAACGCTGCAGAAGCTGCTGGATCATCCTCTGGTCAGTATGGTAACGCTGGAACAGGAGTAGGACGACAATAATTTGTGGCGAAAAACAAAAAATCGGGCAAAAATATCGATTGACAGATGGTGAAGAACCGAGATATAATAATATGCAATGTAAATAAGAATCCGTAGTTATGGAAGCCTTATCAAGAGCGGCTGAGGGAATAGGCCCTGTGAAGCCCGGCAACCTCTGTCCCTTCGCATCGAAGGGAGAAAAGGTGCTACATCCTACAGAATCGAACGTCGATGGAAGTGGCGGCGATCTGAAAGATGAGGAAGCGATCAACGACAGAAAACGTAGATTGAGCCTCTTCTTTCAAAAGAAGAGGCTTTTTTAACGAGCGGGATAGCGGCAAACGCCGCAGAGTGAAGAGAATAGGAGGAAGAAACAATGGCAAGAAAGTTATTTACATCCGTGTCCGTTACCGAAGGAAATCCGGATAAAGTCTGCGACCAGATCAGCGACGCGATTCTGGACGCCATTCTGGAACAGGATCCCAACGGCCGCGTTGCTGCGGAAACGGCGGTTACCACCGGCCTGGCGCTGGTCATGGGTGAGATCAGCACCAGCTGCTATGTGGACATGCCCAAGCTGATCCGTCAGGTCATCAAGGACATCGGCTACACTAAGGGAGAATACGGTTATGACGGCAATACCTGCGCCGTACTGACCGCCATCGACGAACAGTCCGGCGACATCGCCATGGGCGTCGATGCGGGATTGGAACTGAAAGAAGGCAGCGACAAGGAAGACGCCGCGCAGAACGGCGCCGGAGATCAGGGCTTAATGTTCGGCTACGCCTGCAACGAAACGCCGGAGCTGATGCCCATGCCCATCTCTCTGGCTCACAAGCTGGCCAAGAGACTGGCTGACGTGAGAAAGTCCGGTCAGATCGGCTATCTGCGTCCCGACGGAAAGACTCAGGTCACCGTGGAATATGAAGATGACAAGCCCGTTCGCGTGGACGCGATCGTCGTTTCCACTCAGCACGATCCGGAAGCTACCCAGGAGCAGATCCGCAAAGACATGATCGAACAGGTCATCAAACCCATCGTTCCCGCAGAGCTGCTGGACGAAAACACCAAGTACTACGTCAATCCCACCGGCCGGTTCGTCATCGGCGGACCCCACGGTGACTCCGGTCTGACCGGCCGCAAGATCATCGTCGATACCTAC
>JAGATO010000263.1 GCA_017621195.1 Bacillota bacterium
CGATGATGAAACGAAGCAGGAGCTGATCGAAGAATTGTTGAGGTATGAAACGGAGGTGCTTCCCTTGATGAGAGGAATGTTGGAAGAGATCAGCGGCGATAAACAAATGCGCTACTTGGAAGAGGAACATCAGGAATACGTGCGGATGATGAACACGATGAAGTATGAAGGTTGGGAAGAGGGCATTGCCGTTGGCCTGAATAAAGGCATCGACCGGATGAACCAGCTGACGAAACGGCTGCTCGGGGCCGGGCGATTGGACGATTTGGCGAAAGCGGTGGAAGATTCGGAGTATCGCGACAAGTTGTTCAAAGAATTCGGACTGTAGATGTCCGTCTCACTGAATAAGTTTATCACACACGCTTGCCTGCCGGTGTATGGTACAGATTTCTGTGCCACGCATGGGCAGGTTTTAGTCATTGGAATATTTTGGGTATCAAGAGGGCGGAAAAGGTGTGAAATCAGCCCTTGATGCCGCGTTGAGACCTTCCGAATGAGGATTTTTTTAATTTGTGGGCCCGGCGCTGTAAATTTCCCATTGTGAAAACTTCTCAGATGTAGTTTAATAAGAATGAGAGATGGATTGTGTACAAAGCCGTTTCTCTATGACTACGATCCTGAAACGGATGGGAAAGGGGTGAGATGAGATGTACGATCCCAATGAGGAATGCAAAGCAATGATTGATGCGCTGAAGGAACTTTGCCAGCGGAAGAATATGACGCCCCATGGGCTGGCTAAGAAAGCCGGGCTGTCTCCATCGACGGTATACGCCATATGGAACGGAACGGCAAAGCCGCAGGTCGCTACCATTCTGGCGGTTTGCAACGCGCTGGATGTGAAGATCGGCGATCTGTTCGACCGAAACGGGGGAGCTGCCCTGGGGGACATCACCTGCGAAGAAGAGAAGCTGATGGAGTCGTATCAGCGCCTATCGGAGGAGAACAAAGAAAAGTTCAAAGAGTATATCGATGTGCTGTCGGAATTCCTCGACAAAGACTGATGTTCTTTCCGGTCTCGCCGTGCTTTGGTATGGCGAGATTTTGCTTTTTTGCGTGTTAAAATCGGTTCGAACTGACTGGGATGGATTCAGAATTACAAATTGACGGAATTCCGGGAGGAGTAGCCTCTCACCACCGATGCGCCAGTACTGCAGCGGCCAAAGCAGCTGCGATTTGAACGATTCCCATGGCAACCTCACGGGGAGTACCATTCCGGACCTCGAAGAGGCCGGACAAGAAAAACAGCAGCGCGGCTGCTGCGATCAGAACCTTTCCGATCTTCTGCTTCGATGCGAAACGCTCCGCAATCCCATCCAGGTGGCAGGCGATGAACAGAACCGCCGCGCCATAGAGGATGCCGCCGATGAGAAGCACCGCTGCGTCGGTGACGGGGTTGCTGCGGTACAGAAGGCGCAGGCCAAGGAGGATCGCCAGAAGAGAGGGCTGCAGGATCAGGGAAAGGGGCGAGGTCAGAAGCGCTGCCGCACGGTTCAGCCAGGCGAAAACGCGGACCTTTTCCATCACCACCGTGGTTTCGTAGGACAGGAGTGTTAGAAGGGAGATGGAGAGCAGGAGCAGAAGGTCGCTGCCGTTGATCAGCTCCAGAGGGGCCCAGTGGAAATACAGGCCGCAGATCAGGTTGGAAATCAGCAGGGCTGTCAGGCTGGAAAAACAGCTTTCCATGCAATAGGCCATGGTCAGACCCACCATCAGATAGCCTGCCAGGATCATGAGGCCGAGGAGAGGGAGGGGGAAGCTCCCGGTGGAGCTCAGGTAAAACAGTACGGCATTGGAACACACAACGCTGGAAACGCTGGCAGCTCCCACGCTGATGATCCAGTTTGCGATGCGGAACGGACGGCCGTCGATCGATGTATTTTTCAGGACCACGCTGCGGATCAGGGCCAGAAGGAGGGCCGAGCCGCCGGTGCTCAGGATGATGCAGGCGAAGTAGGACGTCATGGATAGACCGTGATTGACCCACACCTGATAGAAATACGTCAGCGGGAAGAGAAACGAGATCGCGATGCCGGAGAGACCGTTGATTTTAAGGACCAGAGCGAAGAAAATCAGGGCAACCGCGGTCAGCCGGATGGTGTAATTCCGCCGGGAGAGCGAGTCTTTTGCGCCGGGGGCCGGCTTTGGAAAGAGATCGGCATACTGACCGATGAGTTCCTTTAATAAGACGAATACGGACGTTGTTAAAATCGGATTTATATTTTTCATGGAATTCTCCAAATAAATTAGATGTAAAACTGAATAAAATACGTACAAACTGTCATAAAACAATTATGTATCAAATAATATATACATAGCAATCACAATTTGAATGAAAATAAAAATATGTTTATTTTGTCGAATAATATGTGGGATAAATAGATTGATTCTCTTGCAATTTCAAGGATATCGCTATATACTGAATAAAAATACCAAATTTGATGAAAGAGGAGTGTGTTATTATGCCAAGACCAAAAGGTAGTAAAAACAAAAAAACCAGAGCCACAGAATCCATTGCGGTCGCAACAGATTACGCAGCATTGATCGCTGAAAAACAGTCGGACCGAGAAGCGCTGGAGGCCGAGATTGCCGCTGTTACCGACACATTATCCGCACTGAAAGCCGATCTGAAGGAGAAAAACGCTTCGCTGAAGCGGATCGATAAAGAGATCGTGAAGATGAACGAAAAGAAGGCGAAGGAAGAGGCTGCCGCCCTGGAAGCAGCGAAGAAAGCGGAGTTGGAAACGGTTCTGAATCAGCTCATGGCTGGCGGCATGAGCGCTGCGGATATTCTGGAAAAGCTGAAATAGGTTCGCCGTGAGGAATCATCGAATGACCTTTTCTGTCTGCCTGATTCTGACCGTGGTATGGTTCGTTTTCATGACGTATCTGTCCCATCAGACCGGAGAGAGTACCGGCAGAGCCAGCCGTCAGCTGGCGGAGAGCCTGTGGTTTTTGAGCGATGACGCGGAAGCCCTGAACATGGCGCTTCGCAGGTTTGCCCATATTCTGGTCTTCGCGGTGCTGACCGTTCTGTTGAGCAGGACAGTAACGCTGGGAAACCTGCCGCGCTGGGTGCTTCTGCTTCCGGTGATGCTGAGCTATGTGGACGAGGCCACCAAACCCTGGATTCAGGGACGTCATTTTTCCTGGTTCGACGTGGGCTTGAACCTGGTGGGAACGGCGGTAGGAGGCCTGATCTTCGCGCTGCTGTCGCGGATGTTCTGAGGCGGAGGCTATGGCCGCTTTGGAGGAGATTTCAAAGCGAAATACAAATAAGAATGGAGCTGTAGAAGCGCCATGAAAGAAAAATCTCACATCACTTTATTGGGGATGTGGGTTTTTTTGTTGGATCGGAAGGCCTGCGGCTGCGCCGCAGGGCCGCCATGATCGCCGACGCGCTTCAAAATGCAAAAATTGCATTTTTGAAAAGCACATATTGCAGTTTCATTGCGTCCATCCTAACGTTGCGAAGCTGTGCCGACGGCGTTAAAACGATCTGGAGCCGAATGCACGGTGTTTGCCAGTTTCAAAGGAAAGGAGTGGATCATATGAAACGAATGCGATGGATCACGGCGATGCTGCTGATTCTGGTCATGATGGCGTTGGGAGGCTGCGCCGGCCGCGGTGGAGTGGGCGACGGTACGGTCAATGACGGTACACTTAACAACGGAAGGATGAACGACGGCTCCATGAACAACGGAACCGCGGGAAATGGGTACGACAGCAATTACAACAACGGCGGCATCATGGACGATATCGTCGATGGCGTCAACGACGGGATGAACAACGGGAATACCATTCCCAACGATACGCAGACGAATCTGGGCAATCTGTCAGAGCAGCCGCAGCTGAACCGATAGAAGACAAAGAGAGCTGCATTGCGGGCAGAGCCTGCGGTGCGGCTTTTTCTTTTCCGTCGCCCTGTCGCTGTGAAATTGTGGTATAATGCGATTACAGAACAAAGAAGAGCCGTAACGGAGCTCGCGGCGCTGGGCGACGCCCGCGTCAGATGTGTGACGCCCGTGTCAGATGCGCGATGCCCGTTTTATATACGCGACGTCCGGTTCAAATAAAGGAGAAGTATGGATTACAGAGAACAGATCGTGGAGCTGTTGAGCTCCCCGCAGTATATACCTATGTCGGAGGAGGAGCTGGTGCGGTTTTTCCGACTGGAAGGTAAGGAGATTGGCGCGTTCATCGGACAGCTGGACGAGCTATATGAGGGCGGTCGCATTTTTAAGACGAAGCGGGACAGGTACGTCCTCTGCGGAACGCTGGGGATCGTGACGGGAACGCTGCAGAAGCACCAAAAGGGCTTTGGCTTCGTCACACCGGCGGATGCGGACGAGATCCGGGGCGACGACGGCAGAAGTGGAGACGTTTACGTGGCCCAGGACAATATGA
>JAGATO010000264.1 GCA_017621195.1 Bacillota bacterium
CGGCTACTCCACTGTTCCTCCTGCACCACAGTCAGAACGAATAGCCGCACGATCAATATGATGACCAGTGCGGCGATGAACAACACCATTTGATTGTTTCTGGAATTGATCCATCGATTCATACCGTAACCCCTAATCTATCGTTTACACGTATCTATCTTCCGGATATTTGTGCTCCTGCCTCCGGATCAGCACATGCATGATCAGGATGACCACGCTGTTGTAGATCAACAGCTGTGGAAGCATCTTTGCCATGTACAGCAGATGATAGCTGCTTCCCATGATCGCGGAGACCCCCCAATACAAAAACGAATATCCCACCGTAGAAATAGCCCCAATAAACAGCACCGAAGTCACGCTGTTCTTATAGATCAGATGCTTCGTCAGCAGTATTAGAAGCGCCAGGCAATAGTAGCAAAGCGCAGCGATGCCGATCATCTGACCGAAGAAAATATCCTGCACCAGCCCAATGGCAATGCCCATGACCAGCCCCATATATCCTTCGCTGCGCAGCGACACCATGACGGTGAGGCACAGGAGGAGATTGGGCGTACAGGAGAACAGATCGAACTGCGGAAAAATAGTGCTCTGTAAAAAGAAGACCACCAGGTACAGGGGAATGATAAATCTGTATTTAAACTTCATCGTCGCATCCTCCGCCTATTTTCCGGACAGAACCATGACCTTCTGGATGTTCTTGAAATCCACCGTCGGCTCCAAGATGATTTCTTTCAGCAGAGAATCCGTATTGACAACCACTTCGCTGATCTTTCCGATGACGATGCCCGCCGGATAGATACCGATACCGGAGGTCACAACGGTATCCCCTTCGATGACGGAGGCTTCCGAATCCAGCATATAGCCCCGTAGCCCACCGATGCCGTCACCGGTCAGAACGCCAAGATAGCTTTCGTTGCTGTCGCGGAACACCTGAAAGCTGACGCTGTTCATCTCATCGATGATGGAGATGATCTTTGCCCAGTCCCTGCCCGCTTCATAGACGCGGCCCACCAGGCCGTCGCCGTTGATGACCATGGCGTCCTTTTCCACTCCCTGATCCGTCCCCACGTTGATGGTGAAGATGTTGAACCAGTTGGCTCCATCCATAGCGATCACATCGCCGGTCACGTAGGACTGGCTGTTCTTTACGCTTTCATAATTGAGCACCTGAGACAGCTGGCGCAGTTCCTCCAGCTCCTGTTCGGAGAACTGGTGAACGATCACCTCCTGCTTCAGTTCGGCCACTTCCTCCCTCAGCCGTTCGTTTTCCTTGGCGATGCTTCGGAAGGACAGCAGGTTTCGAATCCCGTTGGAAACGCCGCTAGCCGCATTGGAAACGGGCTCCTGAATGGTCGTTATGACTCCGATCAACCCTCTTCCGATGGGCGAGCTGTTCCCCAGGTGGAGAAAAGAGGTCACCAAAAGGATCACCAGAGCCAAAGCCACGGCGATCAGAACGGTTATGACTACATGTTCCCTCAACCACTTTTTCAATGCAATTTTCCTCTCGTATTCCGATACCCCTACCCGGACTTCAGCTTAATAGCGTTTTCCGCTATAGGAATATCTCTTGATCTTTTCGATGCTTTCCAGACTGCGTCCCGTTCCTTCCGCTACCGTTTCCAAGGCGTTTTCAGCGATGATGACCTTCATTCCCGTCTGGTTCTCGATCAGTCGGTCCAGACCCTTCAGCAGAGCCCCGCCGCCAGCCAGAGTCATTCCTCCGTTGACGATGTCCGCAGACAGTTCCGGAGGAGTCTGTTCCAACGTGCTCTTAATGGCATCCATAATCAGCGAAACGGGTTCTTTCAGAGCTTCCATCATATCGTGAGCGCTTACGGTCACGGTCTTCGGCAGTCCCGTGATGATGTCGCGGCCTCTGGCCTGCATTTCCAGCACGGCGCCCGGTTCGCCCATGGCGGAAGGTTCCACGTAGCCGATGGCCTTCTTAATATCCTCCGCCGTCTTGTCGCCGATCAGAAGATTGTAATTTTTTCTCACATAGGCAACGATGGCCTCGTCCATCTTGTCTCCCGCACAGCGCAGAGATGTGCTGGTGACGATGCCGCCGAGAGCGATGACCGCAATGTCGGAGGTACCTCCTCCGATATCGGCAATCATGCAGCCACAGGCATCATCCACTGCCAGATTGGCACCGATGGCCGCAGCCATGGGCTCGGTCATGATGTACACTTCCTTCGCGCCCATCTGACGCACGACTTCGTCCACAGCTCTCTTTTCCACTTCCGTAACTCCGGAGGGAACTCCCACCACCACGCGCAGCTGCGTAAAGGCACTGGTCTTTACCACAGCCTTCCGGATGAACTCCTTCAGCATGGTCTGGGTCATGATGAAGTCGGAGATTACACCGTCCTTCAGTGGCCGGATGACTTGGATGTTTCCGGGAGCTCTTCCCAGCATCTCCTTGGCTTCTTTTCCTACGCCCAGAATGGTATCCGTATTCGTATCCACGGCGATCACCGAGGGCTCGTTCAGTATAATTCCCTTATCCTTCGTATAAATCAAAGTATTTGCAGTACCTAAATCAATTCCTAAATCCTGTTTAAAAAACATAGCTTTGATCCCTTTCTTCGTTGTTTTCTATTTCTGCAGACGTCTCGGCCTGTATTGTACTACATTAAATCCATTTCCTTCAGACTGACATAGATCCCGTCACCGATGATGATGTGATCCAATACGCGGATCCCTAAAATTGCTCCCGCTTCCACCAGGCGTTCCGTTAATTCCAGATCCGCCTGAGACGGGTCCGGATTCCCGCTGGGGTGGTTGTGGGCGATGATCACCGCCGAAGCGTTTCTTCGAATTGCCCCGTGAAACACCTCTCGCGGCGTAGCGATGGCGGAATTTAAATTCCCCACAGAAACGCTTTCGATGGCCAGGATCTCGTTCTTCGTATTCAGATGGATCGCTTGAAAGGTTTCTTTCGACAGCGTTCGCATCTGTTCCATGAAAAGATCAGCCACCTGCCTCGAATGTTCTATGGCGATCCGATCCTGCTTCGGTGAGGCTGCGATTCGCCTTCCCAGTTCCGCCGCGGCGGTCAAAGCTGATGCCGTGGCAATGCCGACTCCTTTGATGCAGCAAAAATCCTCCGGAGCCATCGTCCCCAGAGAGCTGATCCCATTGCCTTGCGCCAGTATGGTTTCAGCCAGAGAGAGCGCGGACTCTTCCTTTGTACCGGTTCTGACGATCAGCGCCAGAAGCTCAGCGTTGGAAAGCGACCTTACACCGTATCGCATCAGCTTTTCTCTGGGCCGCTCCGATGCCGGCCACTGTTTTAATCCCATGTTTCAGTTCCTTCCCGGAACCTCTGTCTTTTACTCTGCAGCGCTGTCAGCGCCCAGATCCGCTGCCCCTTCCGACAGTTCGTTCAGTTCTTTCACGATCCTGTTCCAGGGAAAGCCGACCACATTGTCGTAGTCGCCTTCGATGTGATCGACCTGATCGTGAAAACCGCCCTGAATGGCATAGGCGCCCGCCTTGTCCCAAACCTCGCCGCTGGCGATGTAGTCGGCAATCACCCGATCGCTGTAATCCTTGAAGTACACCCTGGTAGTTTCCGCAAATACTCTGCGGCGAGCTGTCCCTGGGCAGAGCATCGCCACGCCAGTGATGACCCTGTGCTGTCGGTTCCGAAGATCCCGCAGCATCTTCCAGGCCTCAGCTTCGTCGGCCGGTTTTCCCATGATCCTGTCCAGACAGACGATCGTATCCGCAGCGATCAGCCACAGACCATCGTCCGGCTTCACCTGGGTTTCCACCCAGAGGGCTTTCTTCAACGCCAAATGCATCACGGCCTGTTCCGGAGACAGCTCAGGAGCGACGGTTTCGTCCACATCCGGCCGGATGATCGTCGGTTCGACTCCGTTGCGGCGCATGATCTCAATGCGGCGCGGCGATCCGGAAGCCAGTATGATCCGAAAGTGATCCATTTTTTCTCTCCTTATGCAAAAATGATTTGTCCCTTAATCAAAACCCGATACGCTGTATTATTGTAGCATTTTTCCCTCTTTAATTCAAGGCGAAAACTTTGAAAATGTGCCAATAATCCGTTGAATTTCTGCCATACTAATTCTCGTACAGATCGTACAAAGGAGGTAGAGGAAATGAACAAAATCAACGAATCCATTGAATGTTCCGTTCATCAGTGCAAGTTCCATAACGGAACTCAGAATTATTGCACTCTGAACACAATTCACGTGGGTACTCACGAACTGAACCCCACTGAAAATCAGTGCACCGACTGTCAGTCTTTCCAGTGTAAATAGGACTTGTGCATCTGCGGCAAAAGCAGCTCCCCCGGGAGCTGC
>JAGATO010000265.1 GCA_017621195.1 Bacillota bacterium
AACCGGAAGCGACGTAGACCTCGTCCTCTTTCAAATCATCCAGCGCATGGAACATGAGGCCGAAGGGCTTTTCCAGGATGGAAAGGTGGGGCTGGGCCACACGGTCGCCGAAGACATCGGCTTCCAGAACCGGAAGGGCGCGCCCGATCACGACCTGCTTGGGATCAAGCGGCTTGAGGGCCGGGCTGAGAAACTGGTGATACCGCTTTTTGGTGTCCATGATATCGCCGACGAGCGCAGTGAACAGCTCTTTCTTGACTAGCGCAAAGAGCTCTTTATCGTCTTTCCAAAGCATAAGTATCCTCCTGAATCAAGGCTGCTTGCCGATGTACGCGAGAATGCCGCCGTCCACATAAAGAATGTGGCCGTTGACAAAGTCAGAAGCATCCGAGGCGAGGAAAACCGCAGGGCCCTGAAGGTCTTCCACGGTGCCCCAGCGGGCTGCGGGGGTTTTGGCGATGATGAAGCTGTCAAACGGCTGGCGGGAGCCGTCGGGCAGGCGCTGAAGCAGGGGAGCGGTGGCGTCGGTCGCGATGTAGCCCGGCCCAATGCCGTTGCACTGGATGTTGGCATGGCCGTATTCGGCGCAGATGTTGCGGGTGAGCATCTTGAGCCCGCCCTTGGCAGAGGCATAAGCGCTTACGGTTTCACGGCCCAGCTCGCTCATCATCGAGCAGATGTTGATGATTTTGCCGTGGCCCTTTTCGATCATATCGGGGATGACGGCCTTAGAGCAGATGAACGGGCCCACCAGATCCACGTCGATGACGCGGCGATACTGGTCAGCAGGCATTTCGCACATCGGAATGCGCTTGATGATGCCGGCGTTGTTGACCAGAATATCGATGACGCCGTGCTCTTCCCGGATTTTCCTGACCATGGCATTGACGCTGTCTTCATCCGTCACGTCGCAGAGATAGCCATGCGCGGTGACGCCGTGCTCCCTGTAGGCGTTTTCACCCATGACAACGCGATCCTCCGCGCAGTCGCAGAAGACAATGGCTGCGCCTGCCGCTGCATAGGCCAGGCCGATGGCAAAGCCGATGCCGGAGGAACCGCCGGTGATCAGCGCAATTTTTCCTTCCAGAGAGAATGCTTTCATATCCATGAGATGAGTTCCTTTCCGTTAACGCAGAGAAGTGGTCGGGATGACGTCCATGTCGGAGAAGGTCTTGTTTTCGCCGCACATGCCCCAAATGAACGAATAATTGGAGGTGCCGGCGCCCGCATGAATGCTCCAGGACGGAGAGATGACGGCCTGCTCGTTGTTGACGACGATATGACGGGTCTCCTGCCCCTCGCCCATCATGTGGAAGACCACCTGATCCTGGGGAATGTTGAAGTAGAAGTAAACCTCCATGCGGCGTTCATGGGTATGGGCGGGCATGGTGTTCCAGGTGCTGCCCGGCTCAAGCGCCGTAATGCCCATGGAAAGCTGGCAGCTCTGCATGACATCGGGGTGGAAGTACTGATTGATGACGCGGACGTTGCTGAATTCCTGGCTGCCCAGCGGCTTCTTGGCGGCCTTGGCAATATCGACCTTCACATTGGGGCAGGTGCAGTGCGCAGGGCAGGAGTTGATGTAGTACTTGGGCGGATTCTTGGGATCGTCGCCGTACATGCAGATCTCCTTGGCGCCGCGGCCGACATACAGGCCGTCGAACGGAAGCAGCGTGTATTCGGTGCCGTCCACGACAATGCGTCCGGAACCACCGATGTTGATGACGCCCATTTCGCGGTTTTCCAGGAAGGTTTCACAGGCGAGCTCCTTGCAGCCGGTGAGCTCAACGCACCTGGTAACCGGCATGACGCCGCCGGTCATGATCCGATCAAAATGCGAGTAGATGAAGTTGGCTTCATCGGGGATGAAAATGTTCTCAATCAGAAAATGCTCGCGCAGCTTTTGGGTGTCATAGTGCTTGACGTCATCGGGATGGGACGGATAGCGGGTTTTTACAATCATGGCGAACCTCCATATAGCAAAAATGATTCATGGTTATCCTGTTGGGCGTGCATGCCTCCATGGATCCAATGGCAATCGGGATGGAGAGCGTGTGCTGTTTCAGCGCAGCTGGTCTTTGCGCCCCATCTCTTCCATCATGCCGGCTTCGCTGTCAGCTCGTAAAGAGCTCAAGCTCAACCGCGCCGCAGAGCAGATGATAGAGCTTGATGTGGTCTTCCTGTACCTTAAACGTTTCCTTCTCCGGGGAACGCAGGGTGATGGTGGAAATGCCGCTGAGCAGGCTGTCTGCGCAGCCCGTCATGGAAATCGTCTTCATGCCGAAAGCGTTGGCGACGGAGGCGGCATAGTAAACGTTTTTGGAATTGCCGGAGGTAGAGAGGCCGATGAGGAGGTCGCCCTCCTTTTTGTAGCCGTAGACCTGCTGGGCAAAGGCCATTTGAGGATCGACATCATTGCAGAAAGCGGTCAGCAGAGCGGTCTGGCTGACCAGAGAAAGGGTGGGCAGGGCGCCCTGAAGGTGATCGCTGATCCGGCTTCCCGCGTCCTCACCGCAGCGGGCAATGAGCATTTGCCTGTCGGAAGTCGGGATTTTCCGGGCCAAAAGGAAGCCCTTCATCATTTCGCCGACGATGTGCTCGCTGTCAGAGGCACTGCCGCCGTTGCCGCAAATCAACACCTTGTTTCCCTGACGATAGGTTTCAATGAGGAGCCCAATGGCCTGGATGACGGCCTCTCTCTGCGAAATCAGATGCGGATTGTCCTCAAAAAAACGCTGGATACAGGCGGCGGCATTTGCATTCATGACCCCAATCTCCTTTGGAAACGGCCCTTTTCGCACGAATCCGCGCACGGAAAAGGCCGGTAAACATCCGATGCTGTTTTCGAAAATCGACTGACGGGAAAGACGCAGGCATGGCCTTTCTCGTTTGCGCAAGCCGTGATGCCGCGTGATGGGTTTGATATTATTCTACATCAGTTTCCGGCACAGAAAAAGATTAGATTCAGCATGAAATACTTGAAATAATGCAGGTTTCTGTGCAGCCGGCTTGACGGACGAACCGGTTATTTTATAATTGAAATCAGTATAAACGGGATGAATCCGGCGAAATTTGGGGACAAAAACCGGGCGTTCAGGATTCCGGGTTGACGGATCATGAAAACGCTTTATAATGGAATATACAGAGCTTCCTCATATACCTTGTAGGAATTGAATAGAAAAACTTATGTTTCATAAAGCAATGGGAGGGAATGGAGCATCTGGAAAGCATTCGGCCGATACAAAACGACGCATACTGCGCGGCAGAACATGAAGCGCTGGAAAGGGGAAAAAATGAATCGTGCAAAGAAAAGACAACCAGTTCCTACATTGCGCAGACAGCTGTTCTTAAGCAGCATTGCCATTGCGCTCATCTGCGGTCTGTGTTCGATATATATCATCGATTTTTCTGAGCAGCAGATCAAAGCGGCCTATTCCAGCAGAACGGTGGAGCTGCTGGCGAGCGATGGCCAGGCGCTGAACAGGAAAATGAAGGATATGCAGGCCCATGTTCTGACGCTGCTGTCCAATTCCGAGTACAGCAAAATCAAGACACAGCTCAACAATCAGTCCAAGGGCAATAACGCGGCGGAACGGATTTCCTTCTTTTCTGAGTTTTTCAGCGATTGGACAAAACGGGATCCCTATATCAAACAGGTTTTCGCAGTGACGCCGGAGGGAATGTATTTTTCGCTGACGAACGAAACGCTGAGAAAGAAAAACGATTTCCGGGAAAACGTTGAGACGCTTCTCAATCAGATCCAGCAGCCATCCATGATTTACTGGGGCAGGAGCATGGAGAATGTATTCTATCAGCAGAGCGGCCGCGTGATCCCCGTGGTGGTCACAGACAGAAGCCTGTCCGTAGGAAAAGAGATTTATATCGTGATTCTGCTGGATGAAAAGTATATCTTTGAGGATCTCTCTCTCGGGAAAATCATGGGAGACAAGCTGATTGTCGACGGAAACGGAGAGATGGTTTCCTATGTCGAGGATCCCTTTATACAGAGGATTCTGCAGAACCCGGAAATCCGGGAAATGGTCGTTGCCAGGCCGAAGGAATTGCAGAAAATCAAGGTGGAGCACACCAGGCTGTACACGATCTGCTGCGATGTCGGCGGCAACATGAACTGGAAGCTCCTCGTATTTGCAACGGAGCAGGATCTGTTCGGCTCCCTCGCAAGCGCAAAAATCATCCTTCTGATCGTCACCGGAGCGATGCTTCTGGTCAGCTTTTTCTGCTCCATCGGCATTTCCCATGGCCTGACCAAGCCGCTGTATGAGCTGCGGGATGCCATGAAAATGGCGGTGAAGACGAATTTCACTTCCCACTTCCTGTACCACAAAAACGATGTCATCGGCGATCTTTCGGAAAGCTACAACGCCATGCTCGACGAGATCAATCAGCTGATTTCTCAGCTGGAGGAGGAAAAAAACAAGGCGCGCATTCATCAGCTGCTCAAGCGGCGGGCTGAATTGAAGGCGCTTCAGGCGCAGATCAATCCGCACTTCCTTTACAACACGCTGGATACGATCAATTGGATGGCCGTCGAAGCGGGGGCGGATGATATCAGCGAGATGGTGGTATCGCTTGCGGAGCTGTTCCGCCTGGGCCTGAAGCGCGGCAATGAGCTGTCGGAGCTGAACGACGAAATCGAGCATGTGCGCCATTATCTGACCATCCAAAAGATGCGCTATGCGGATAAGTTTGAGTATGCGATAGATGACGTCGGTGAAACAGGGGAGAAGTATTTCTGCATTCGGCTTCTCCTGCAGCCGCTGGTGGAAAATTCGATTTACCACAGCATCAAGCAATCCAGGAAAAAATGCCGCATCCAGGTGCATGTGATCGAACGGGAAAAAGACCTGGTGCTTCAGGTGGTTGACGACGGCGCGGGATTTGAGCCAGGGAAGATGGATGAAATCAACGAGAAACTGAAGCGCCATGTCGTGGTGGACAAGAGCGGATACGGCATTTTCAATGTGAATGAGCGCATCAATCTCTACTTTGGCCCTGAATATGGCCTGCAGTATCGCGCAGAAGGCGACCGGACAGTGGCGGAGATTACGCTGCCCAAAGTAAGCGAAACGGAGGCGGGAGTGTATGACGAGTATTCTCATCGTGGATGACGAACCGGTCATCCGCAAGGGACTGAGCACGAAGCTGAATCAAAGCGGAGAATTCAAGGTGGTGGGCTGTGCGGAGGACGGCGTTGAGGCCCTGAAGATGATCGATCAGCTGCAGCCGGATATCGTGATCACGGACATCAACATGCCCAACATGGATGGCCTGGAGATGCTGGAAAGGATTCATGAGGCAGACGACGAAATCGCCATCATTGTTCTGACAGGATACGATCGCTTTTCCTACGCGCAGCGCGCGCTGCGGGCGGGAGCGGCGGATTATTTGCTGAAGCCAATCAGCGCCAGCGTGCTGAACGAGACGATTTCAAAGGTGGATGCGAAGATCAGGCAGAGAAAGTCCGAAAAGAAGAGAACGGACATGCTGGAAAAGATGCTCTTTCCTCAGCCGGAGGCTGGCAAAGAGGATGTGGAAGCGAGAATGATGGCGATTATCCAGGAAAAGTGGAACGATCCCAACCTGAACATGGACATGATTGCCGAAAAGCTGTTTATGAATTCCAATTATCTTCGCCAGGTGTTCAAGGCAAAAAATCAAATCAGCTTTGTCAAGTTCTTGCGGGAAATGCGTCTTCACCACGCGGCGCGTCTGCTGACCGAAACCAACATGCAGGTTCAGCAGATTTCGGACGCGGTGGGCTACCAGGATTCGGCTTATTTTTCCATCTGTTTTCGGGACGCCTATGGGGCAAGCCCGAGAGAATATAGAGAAAACAGCAGAAATTTTGAGAGGGATCGATAAAAATTCGCAGTTTGAATGTGTTTTCTCTATGTGATTTGTATCTTTTTCATGATAGGATTTAGAAAAAGAGACAAGAACGTCTCAAAAAATGATAGGAGGAATTGAAGCATGAAGAGATTCCTGGCTCTCCTGTGTGTGGCTGCCCTGTGCCTGAGCGCGTTTGCAGG
>JAGATO010000266.1 GCA_017621195.1 Bacillota bacterium
ATAGCGAGGAGGATCCACCTGTTCCCATCTCGAACACAGTAGTTAAGCTCCTTAGCGCTGATGATACTTGGCGGGAAGCTGCCTGGGAAAGTAGGACGTTGCCGGTTTGAAACAAAAGACCATCTTTCGATGGTCTTTTGTCATATCTGGAGAAAAAAATATCGATGTATTAGGCATAAAAAAAGAAGCTTTGCTACGCCGACAGATGATCAAGCCTCTATCAATACGCCCGAAGCGAGTCGTGGTACAGCTTCCATTAATAAAATTGTATAACGTTTCAGGGAGAATGTCAAGTCAGCAAATGCAGCTACGAAAGAAGGTGACCTGATATATCCGATTTCCCCAGAATTTCCGATTAAAATATCGCTGAAATGTTACAAGATTTCACTGAGTTCGATCGCTGCGTTGAAAGTACACTCAAATGGAAACGTATAGAAATGGAAACGTATAGAAAATGTAATATCCTGTCGATATGATGTATGATACAATAAAAACAGGCAAATTCTAAGGCGATCCCGATGGCTTACTCGTCAAAGGGAGCGGTGATCCGGGGAACGCGCTGAGAAACACAAAGAGAAAAAGGGAAAGAGAAAGACACGAAGTGTCGGGGGGGAAGAGAATGAAACGATATCGAATCAACGACAAGGGAAAACGCAGGCTGGGGATTTTTTTTGTATTGTGTGCGTTGCTGGTAATGATGTTTCTTGTGACGCTGCCGTCATCGGCCAGCAGTGACGTGACCATCACCATCAACGGAAGCGAATTGCAGATTGATCCGTCCATGGGAGCGCCTTTCATCGACCAGAACCGGCGGACTCAGGTACCGTTGAACGCAGCAATGACTGCCATCGGCGCCGACGTCAGATGGAACGGTGCCGAAAAGACGGCGGTGGTGGAAAAGGACGGCATTATCGTAGAAGTCCCCATCGGCCAGAGCTACATATTGAAAAACGGGGAGAGGATCGATAACGATACAGCGGCAACCATCAAAGACAGCCGAACCTATCTGCCTATTCGGGTGGTGATGGAAGCCTTCGGAGCCGATGTGGGTTGGGACGGAAAGACCAGAACGGTTATCATCACAACCGGGGCGGAAGAAATGAGAGCCATGTGGCTCTCCTATCTGGATTTTCTGGAGATGCCCAAAGGCGAAAAGGCGTTTCGGGCTGCCATCGATGGGATGTTCGACCAGTGCCGCGACTACGGAATGAACGCCGTTATCGTCCAGGTTCGGGCTGACAGCGATGCCATGTACGAATCGAACATCTTCCCCTGGTCCAAGTTCGCTTCCGGAACTCAGGGCGTGGATCCGGGATACGATCCTGTGGAATACATGATTGCCGCGGCTCATCAGCGCGGACTGAAGTTTCACGCCTGGATCAATCCCTACCGGATTACCGGGTACAAGATGAGCTGGAACGAAGTGTCGGAAGACAATCCGGCCAAGATGTGGCGCACGGACGGAAGCGTTCTCAACGACCGGAACGTGCTCCTGCACAACGGATTCTATTATTACAACCCTTCGGTGCCGGAGGTTCAGAAACTGATCGTGGACGGCGTGAAGGAAGTGATCGAGAACTACGACGTGGATGGAATCCATTTCGATGACTACTTCTATCCCAACCTCAGCAACAGCTCGGAGGAGCTGTGGTTTGACAAGCCGGAATACGATGCGTCCAACAGCACTCTGACCATCACTCAATGGCGCAGAGCGAACGTCAATGCGCTGGTGCGGGCGGTTTACCAGACAGTCAAGTCCTATGATCCGGACATCCTCTTTGGGATCAGCCCGGCGGGCAATGTGAACAATCTGCGCAGCGGTTCCGGGTACTTCGTGGACATCGACACCTGGATGAGTCAGGACGGGTACATCGATTACATCATGCCTCAATTGTACTGGGGATTTGAAGCGAAAACGGCTCAGGGAGCGGCGGCACCCTACGCTTATGAGGCGAATCTGGATACCTGGATCGCCTTGAAGAACAAAGGAAATGCGGACCTGTACGTGGGATTCAACGTTGCCAATGCCGGAGCGGCGGTGAAGGATAACAATGCGGTTTCGGAGTGGCTGCGCTACGATGACATTCTGGCGCGGCAGGTGCGCATGGCTCGAGCTTCCGGTGAGGTCAGCGGCTTTGCCTTCTTCAGCATTGAGAGCTTTACGGCGGATGCTGCCCAGAGCGAAGTGAATCACCTGTTGGCAGAGCTTCGCAAGTAGCCGATGCGACGGATATGTCGGACAGGATGACAGAAACGGAGAACGGGATCATGGAATGGAAGATCAGAAAACGCGAACGAGAGAATGACGAAACAGGAAAGCCGGTTTCGCTGACGGAAGGAAGCATATGGAAGTCCATTCTGTATTTTGCCCTGCCCATCATGGCCAGCAACTTCTTTCAGCAGTTTTACAACCTGGTGGACAGCATCGTCATCGGGCGGTTTGAGAGCAGCGAAGCGCTGGCTGCTGTCAGTTCCGTTACGCCGGTCATCAACCTGATCATCAACATGTTTCTTGGCGTTACCACGGGAGCCGGAGTGGTGGTGGCCATCTACATCGGAGCCGGGGACAGCAAAGCCACGGAAAAGTCGGTGCATACGGCTGTCATTCTGGGGGTTCTTTCCGGCATCATCTGCACCGTCATCGGTATCGGGTTGGCTCCCTTCATTCCCGGCTGGATGAACTTTACGGCGGAAACCTGCGTACTGGCGACCAAATACCTGATCGCATACTTCGCGGGTATCCTCCCCATGCTGATGTACAACATGGGAAGTTCCATCCTGAGAGCTGCCGGCGATTCCCGGCGGCCCTTCTATTTCCTCGTGGCGGGGGGCCTTCTCAACTGCGTCCTGGACATCCTCTTCGTCGCGGTGTGGAAGTGGGGCGTCATCGGTGCCGGTGCGGCAAGCAGTCTGGCCCAGCTGATGGCTGCGATGCTGACCATGGGAGCCCTTCTGCGGGAGAAGGGCGATTGCCGGCTGGAGCGGGAAAAGCTGCATCTGGACGAAACCGTGGCGCGGCAGATCATCCGCATCGGTCTGCCTACAGGGCTTTCCAACTGCATGTTCTCCATTTCCAACACGCTGATGCAGACGAAGCTGAACATGTTCGGAACGGCTGCCATGGCGGGGACGGGAGCCTACATGAAGCTGGATGGATTTCTCTACACCATGGAAAATTCCTTCGGACTGACGGCCACCACCTTTACCGGCCAAAACCTGGGAGCCGGGCGACTGGATCGGGTGAAGGAGGGAACGAAGGTGGCGATGGCCTATTGCTTTCTCTTCGTCATTCCTCTGACCGCCGTCTACGTGTTGTTCGGAAAACCGTTGATGCAACTGTTTTCCAGCGATCCGGAAGTGGTGGACTACGGACTGCAGCTGATGCACTACATGGCGCCCTTCGGCTGGATCTACATCTTTACCGAAGTTCTGGGCTGTGTGGTTCGCGGAGCGGGATCCACCACCATTCCTATGACCATCATGATCCTGACGGTCTGCGTGTTCCGTATGTCCATGATCTTCGCCATCCTCCCCTTCTGGTACGATATCCGCGTGATGTTTCTGTGCTATCCCATCTCCTGGGTTATGTCATCGCTGTGCTTTATCGTATACTATCGGAAGGGAAACTGGGTCCGCGGTTTGAGAAACTGAAGGGCGATTTTTCTTGCTTTTTCACAAAGAAGAGTGTAAAATATTTATTTATAGACAACAAATTTTACATACAGGGCTGCGGCGACGGCTGCGGGAGAAGCGCAGAAAGAAGATACTGCGCACCTCAAACAACAGAAAGGAAGAGACAACAGATATGAATATCAGATTTTCACAGCGGATGGTACGCGAAGACTTTCAGGGAGATTTTATGAAGCTGATCATGAAGGCGGGGGCTTCTCCAGATATCATTTCCTTTGCCGGCGGACTTCCCAATCCCATTTCGTTTCCTGTGGAAGCGATCCAGAAGGCCACGGACAAGGTCCTGAAAGAACACGGCGTTCAGGCGCTGCAGTACAGCGCCGTACAGGGCTATCCTCCGCTGCGGGAGTTCATTGCCAAGCGCTATCAGCAGCAGGGACTGGACATTACGGCCGATCAGATTCTGATCACCACCGGTTCTCAGCAGGGACTGGAGATCATGGGTGCCGTCATGCTGGATGAAGGCGATTACATCATGATGGAAAATCCCAGCTATCTGGCAGCGCTGCAGCTGTTCCACTTCTACAATCCCAAGGTTCTGCCGGTGGATCTGACGGAAGAGGGAGCCGACTGCGATCAGGTGGAAGAACTGATCGAGAAGTATCAGCCCAAGTTCTTCTACGCCATTCCCAATTTCCAGAATCCCACAGGTTTGACCTATTCGGAAAAGGTGCGTCATAAGCTGGCCAATCTGATCAAGAATTCGGATACCATCTTCCTGGAAGACAATCCCTACGGCGACCTGCGCTACAGCGGAACGCCCAAGACGCCCTGCAAAAAGCTGATGGGTGACAGCTGCGTCATGCTGGGGACCTTCTCCAAGACCGTATCCCCCGGAATGCGTCTGGGTTGGATCTGCTGCACGGAGCCGGTGCTGATGGAAAAGATGATCGAGTACAAGCAGGTCATCGACCTCCATTCCAACTTCTTCTGCCAGATGGTGCTGGCCCAGTATTTTGAAGACAACAAGATCGAAGATCACATCGCCAAGATCACCGATCTGTACAGCCGCCAGGCCAACTACATGATGGACTGCATGCGGAAGTACTTCCCCGAGGAAGTGGAATTTACCGAGCCGGAAGGCGGTATGTTCCTGTGGGTAACCCTGCCGGAGGGACTGACCGCCGTGGAGCTGTCCGACCGCGCCGTGGCGAGAAACGTGGCCTTTGCAGCTGGCGATCCGTTCTACGAAGCGGAGCGGAACGTCAGAACCTTCCGCATGAACTACACCAACTGCAGCGACGAAGAGATCCGGACCGGGATTAAGATCCTGGGCGAAGAAATCGCTGACATGATGAAGAAAAAATAAGAAATGAAAAACGGAGCTGCCGTTTTCCGAAACGATGGAAACGCGACAGCTCCGTTTTGATGTTCACGGATGGTCCACGGATTAGTAGTTGGTGGCTCTCAGCTTGAAGTAAGCCTGCGGATGAGCACAAACCGGGCAGATCTGAGGTGCCTTGGGGCCAACGTGGATGTGGCCGCAGTTGCCGCATTCCCAGATCATATCGCCGTCTCTGGAGAATACCAGGCCGCCTTCGATGTTAGCCAGCAGCTTGCGATATCTTTCTTCGTGGGTCTTTTCGATAGCGGCGACCTTTTCAAACAGCATGGCGATGCGGTCGAAGCCTTCTTCTCTGGCTTCCTTGGCCATGGTGGCGTACATGTCGGTCCATTCATAGTTTTCACCTTCCGCTGCGTCCAGCAGGTTGGCTTCCGTTCCGGGGATGGCGCCACCGTGCAGTTCCTTGAACCACATCTTGGCGTGTTCTTTTTCGTTATTGGCAGTTTCTTCAAACAGTTCTGCGATCTGCACGTAGCCGTCCTTCTTCGCCTTGGATGCGTAGTAGGTGTACTTATTGCGGGCCTGAGATTCGCCTGCAAACGCTGCCATTAAATTCGCTTCTGTCTTGCTTCCCTTTAATTCCATAGTATAAACCCTCCTTATAATTTATTTGGAATCCGCTTCCTTTCCGGTCATCATCGGGGAAAATGAAAAGAATTCCAAACTCAGTATACCACAATTTCGATAATCTATCAAAATATTTTTTTAGTCGGAAAAACCGACGGGGCCGTCGCGGGATAAGGGACTTGCGGGAATGCGAACCAAAGTGATATGATGGAAAGGAAGAAGTAAGACCGAGGAGACATCCATGAAACACCACGCTATCATCCCCATCTTCATACCCCATCGCGGCTGTCCCAACGACTGCGTCTTTTGCAACCAACGAAAGATCACGGCCAGCGGCAGCGACATCCGGCCGGAGGACGCCAGGGAGAAAATCGAGACCTGGCTTTCCACTCTGCAGGACCGCCCGGGAATGGAGACGGTGGAAATCGCTTTTTATGGCGGCAGCTTCACCGGGATTCCTCTGGAGGAGCAGACGGCGTTTCTGGAGGTGGCCAGGGAGTACAAGAAGCGGGGACTGGTGCAGAGGCTCCACCTTTCCACACGGCCGGATTACATCGACGAAAAGATTCTGGACAACCTGAAGCGCCTGTCGGTGGACGTGATCGAGCTGGGCGTTCAATCCTTCGATGATGAGGTGCTGAAGGCCTCCCGACGGGGCCACAACGCCGCCTGTGTGGAACGGAGCGCTGCCATGATCCGGGATTACGGGTTTACGCTGGGGATTCAGCTGATGATCGGCCTGCCCGGAGACAGCAGGGAAAGCTGTCTGGCTTCGGCCCGAAAGGCGGTGGAGCTTCAGCCGCAGCTGGCAAGGCTGTACCCCACAGTGATCCTTCGGGATACACCGCTGTATCGCATGTGGAAGGACGGAAGCTATCGGCCGCCAAATCGGGACGAGGTCGTCGAACGCACAGCCCGCATGTATCGGATTCTCACCGATGGCGGAATCAACGTGATCCGCGTGGGGTTGAAAAGCTCCGAGCTGATCAGTGAAGGAGCGGAGGCGGCCGGCGGAACGTATCATCCAGCCATGCGTCAGCTGGTCTGCGGCCTTCTGGCGCGGGAAGCGCTGGAGGCGCAGCTGGGAACGCAGCTGCGGCGCAGCGATTGCCGGAGGATCAGCTTTTACGCCAACGGTCGGTCCATGTCGGACATGATCGGGTGGAACGGTGAAAATAAAACGTATTTTCAAAGGAAGTATCCGCAGCTTTCACTGCGGTTTGAACGGGACGACAGCCTGGAGGACGGGGACTACCGCTGCCGCCCAAAGGAGGTAACGCATGGTACATCTGGGAAATGACTGGGATCAAGTGCTGGCCGGTGAATTC
>JAGATO010000267.1 GCA_017621195.1 Bacillota bacterium
AACCGATACGTAGGTCATGGGCGGCTCCGAATTGATGATCCCCGTCCAGGCCACCGTAATGATATTGTGTTCCTGAGGTGTGCTGCCGCAGGACACCATGACCGCCGGAACGGGATTGAGCATCGTCCCCGGCTTAAATGTAATCTTTTCCATAGCTACCTCTCTTACGGTTCCTCTCTTCTCACATCCGTGCCGGATCCGCTTCGGGACACCATTCCACGACCTCGGAGCCGTACTTGCCCCGCAGCTTCCGGAGCAGCTCCTGAAATTCCGACGGAAGGGGCGCTGAAAACTCCATGTACCGTCCCGTAGTCGGATGAACGAATCCCAGTACCTGAGCGTGAAGCGCCTGACCGGGAAACTCCACAGATTGTTTTTTCGGCCCGTAAACCGGATCCCCCAGCAGCGGATGACCCTTGTAGGCCATGTGAACCCGGATCTGATGGGTGCGGCCCGTTTCCAGCCGCGCCGTCATTCGGGTGAACGCTCCGAACCGTTCCTCCACACGCCAGTGGGTTATCGCCGGCTTGGAATTGCGGTCGGTGACGGCCATGCGCAGGCGATTTTTGGGATCGCGGCCGATGGGCGCGTTCACCGTACCCCGGTCCCCCTTCAGGTTTCCCAGTACCACCGCCTGATAGATGCGGGTAATGCTGTGGACCGCCAGCTGTTCCGCCAGCGCCCGGTGAGCCACATCGTTTTTGGCAACCATCAGTAGACCGCTGGTATCCTTGTCGATGCGGTGAACGATACCGGGGCGGATGACGCCGTTGATCGAAGACAGATTTTTGCAGTGGTACAGCAGTGCATTGACCAGCGTTCCGGTGTAATTCCCCGGCGCCGGATGAACCACCATGCCCCGGGGCTTGTTGACCACCGCCACGTCCTCGTCCTCATAGACGATCTCCAGCGGCAAAGGCTCCGCCTCCACGGCCAGAAGCTCCGGCTCCGGCAAAGCTACCTCCAACCGGTCTCCCGTTTTTACCTTGTATTTCTTTTCCGTCAGGCACCGGCCGTTGACCGTCACGGCCCCCTTCTCGATCAGCTTCTGAAGAAAGCTGCGCGAACAGTCGGGGAGCAGATCCGCCAGGATCCGATCCATGCGCTGGCCGCTGTCCCTGTCCTCCATTTGAAATTCGAATTTCTGGTCCACCCTATTCCTCCCGGCGACCGTTCTCCGCCGTCCGCTCCGCGGCCCGCTTTTCCAGACGGGGTTCCCAGATCAGAACGTAGAAGATCAGAAGGCCGCATCCGCAGCAGACGGCGATGTCGGCCACGTTGAAGATGGGCCAGACGCGAAAGTCCAGAAAATCCACCACGTAGTCCAGCCTGATCCGGTCGATGAAATTTCCCAGACCACCGCCCAGAACCAGGGTCAAAGCCCACAGTCCCAGGGGTGACAGCGCCCTTTTCTTCTGTGCCATCACCAGAAAGACCAGAATCGCAGCCATGGCCACACCGGTCACCAGCAGGAGAAACGCCTGTTTTCCCTGAAGCATGCTGAAAGCCGCTCCGTAATTGTGAATGTAGGTAATATGAAAAATACCATCGATCACAGGGATGGTATCATTCAATGCCATGGAAGTCTGCACCCAGTACTTGGTCACCCAGTCCAGGGCGATCAAAGCGAGAATTGCAATGTAGTACAATGTGTTATTCCTCTCTAATTCTCAGATTCAGCATGGTCTTTGCCATGTCGGAAGACTGTCCCGGCTGCATTCCACGGGTAGAGACGTCGGTCTTCTTCATGGAATCGGGCTGCTTCCACTGATCGCTCTGGATCTCTCCGAACAGCTCCTGGGACAGGGAGTCGAACTTCTCCAGCTCCGTTTCCAGAAGATTTCGGTAGCGCATCCGGAACGATGTCACTTTATTCTCCAGCGACGCCGCCTCCTCCTTCAGTCGCTCTACGGATTCCTTGGCCTCTCTGGTGATCAGCTCCGCATCCAGCTCCGCGTTTTTCAGCAGGATCTCCGCCCGCTTTTCCGAACTGGCGGAAATGTCGCTCATCAGCGCCTTTGCCGCCTCCAGCGTTTCCAGTACCGCTCCTTCCGAGCCCTGGTAACGCTGCAGCTCCTCCTTCGCTTTCGTCAGCTCCTGGGAAAGCTGCGCATTTTCCGCGATCAGTTTTTCCACGTCCAAGGTGATCATGTCCAGAAATGCGTCCACTTCTTCTTCTTTATAACCTCTGACGCCTTTTCCGAATACCTTGTTCTGGATATCCAAAGGGGTAATCACAGCCATTCCTCCTTCCTACAGAAAAATCGTACGCAGAATGACATAGATCACATTCTGAACGATGTTCAGGGCAATCAGCGCCAGCCAGGGCGCGAAATCAATACCGGTGCGGTACGCCACGCCGGAGGTCAGTCTGCGAAACGGAAAAATAAAGGGCTCCACCAGCTCTTCCAGCCGGCGATAAATGGTGTAGACCGCGGAACCGGGCTGCGCAAACCACGACAGGATGCAGTAGATCAGGATCATGGCCGAAAATACCCGGAACAGAAGGCTCACCACCCTGATAAGAAACCAATACATAACGACTCTCCTATCTCCAGGGGCTCTTCACTTCGCCGTATCCCGAGCTGTTCTTCTGATCTACGGAAGACGTCACATCCACGTTCTCCGGAACGAAGACGAAGATGTTGTTGGCGATCTTCTGTACGTTTCCGTTCAGCGCATATGTGGCTCCGCTGAGGAAGTCGAAGATCTTTCTGGCCGTATCGGATTCCAGCTTTTCCAGATTGATG
>JAGATO010000268.1 GCA_017621195.1 Bacillota bacterium
CGGGTGGAAGCGTTCAGAGCGAACAGCAGTGCCGCCACGGCCACAGCCACGGATGCGTTCCGGCCCATCGTCCGAACCTCCACCTCAGCCGCCGCAGGGGCCGCCTTCGACGCCTCTCCGCTTTTCTTTGCCCCGTGGCCGAACACCAGCGGCGGTGTCAGCTCATCGATCCGCCAGGACACGCCGTTCATCAGGAGCACGGCGTAGGTCACGCCCTCCGGAAACAGGCCCAGATAGCGAAACAAAAGCGTCAGCGCTCCGCATCCCGCGCCGTACCACACCCGGCCCCGGGGCGTCACCGGCGAAGTGGCGTAGTCCGTAGCCATGAAGATAGCGCCCAGGAGAAGCCCGCCGCTCAACACCTCATAGGCCGTCCACAAAAGCCGGTTTTCCACCTTGGCAAAGAAGAACGCCAGCGCCGCGAAGGTTCCCAGGTAGGACAGCGTAATGTGAGGCGTAATTACCCTGCGCTTCAGCAGATACCAGAAGCCCAGCAGCAGAGCCAGAGCCGAGGTCTCTCCGATGGATCCGCCGATGTTCCCGAGAAACATCCTCCAAAGCGATTCCGCCGGCAGCGCCGGAATCTGCATTTCGTGCAGCGGCGTGGCCGATGATACGAAGTCCACAGCTGCGCCCAGACCAAGATCCGCTCCCGCCTTGGGATAGCGCACCAGATGGACAGGCCAAACCAGAAGGAGAAAGGCGCGGGCTGCCAGCGCCGGATTGAAGCAGTTCTGTCCCAACCCGCCGCTCATTCCCTTGACCAGCAGCGCGGCGAAGATGCCGCCTGTTGCCGCCAGCCAGTAGGGGACGGATACCGGCAGCGTCATTCCCAACAGCATTCCCGTTACCGCGGCCGAACCGTCGCTGATCCAGCCGCCCCAAAGTCCGTTGGTACGACCGGTGCCGGAGCCTCCGATGCGGCGATTCCGAACCGCAAGCCACAGGGCCTCCGTCAGCTGACAGGCTGCGATGCAAACGGTTACCACCGCCAGCGCCCGCCAGCCGTGGACGAATACACCTGATGCCAGAGCGGGCAGCAGAGCGATGACCACATCCCACATCAGCTGCGCCGTCGTGGTCTTTACCCGGATGTGGGGTGATCCTTTCACATTCAGCTTCATCCCATGGCCTCCCTTCTCTTCTGCTTTCCCTGTCGGATCCGATCCACGATGGGGAGCTTTCCCGGACAGGAATAGGCGCAGCAGCCGCACTCGATGCAGTCCGCCACGTGATACCGTTCCAGACGCTCCACATCGCCCCGGGTTCCGTAGCGGTACAGATACAGAGGCTGCAGGTTCACCGGACAGGCTTCCACGCATTTTCCGCACCGGATGCAGATACCGCCCGCCTCCTCCACGGCGATGCCTTTGGTGAGACAGAGCACGGCGTTGGTTCCCTTCACCACGGGAACATCCAGCGTCTCCTGGGCCCGGCCCATCATGGGACCGCCGCAGACCACCTTCACCACGTTCCCCTTCATGCCGCCCGCTTCCCGGATCACGTCGGACAGCAGCATGCCGATGGGGACGATCATGTTTTTCGGCGAAACCACGCCTTCCCCCGTCACCGTCACGATGCGGTGGGTCAGAGGCCGTCCGTGAACCACCGCGGCAAACACGGCGGCGCAGGTTGCCGCGTTGAACACGGCGCAGCCCACCTCCCGGGACTTCGCTCCCGAAGGAACCTCCCTGCCGGTGACCGACCGGATCAACAGCTTTTCCGCTCCCTGGGGATAGCGGGTGGGAAGGACGGTCAGCTCCACCGCTTCGGGCAGCTTCCGCCGCAGAGCGTCAATGGCCTCCTGCTTGTTGTCCTCCACCGCCACCACCATGCGACCGGCCCCCAGAACCCGGCCCAAAATGGCCAGACCGCCCAGAACCTCTGCACCATAGCCCCAGAGCAGCATGTCGTCCGCCGTGATGTAGGGCTCGCACTCGCAGGCGTTGACGATCACCGTGTCGATGATTCCCTCTTCGATGTCCGCCTTGATCTCTGTAGGGAAGGTCGCCCCTCCCATGCCCACGATGCCCGCCTCCCGGATGATGGTCAGAATCTCCTGCCGGGATAAGAGTTCCGGCCGGTCGTGAGCCAACAGTTCCCCGGCCTCCCGCTTCTGATGGTCGTTTTGAATCACCACGCAGAGGCCCGTTCCGCCGCCGGGATGAGGCCGCTGTTCGATGGCCGTAACGCGGCCCGATACGGAAGCATGAACGGGGATGCACATGCCGCGTCCGTCTCAGATCTTCTGGTTGCGGCCCACCGCATCGCCCACCTTCACCAGAGGCTCGCACTCCCGGCCGATGTGTTGCCGCAAAGGGATCACCACCAGCTCCGGATTCAGCGATGCCTGAGGACATTCCCGTCCCGTCAATTCCTTCTTCCCCGCCGGGTGGATCCCGCCGGAAAACCCGTTTTTCATGGTCTCACATCCTTTTCATTGGATCCGATCCACCTCGAAATGAATCCATCTGTTTC
>JAGATO010000269.1 GCA_017621195.1 Bacillota bacterium
CAGCTTGATGACGCTGGCGGCGAGAAACGCGTCCTCCTCCCGACAGCCGAAGGTCAGACCGGTGACCAGATTCTTGTAGTAAAAGCCCAGATGGCCGTTTCATTCTTTCATGCGCGCTTCGATTCGAGACAGTGCAGCCAGTTCAGTTTCTCTGCTCATTTTTGCTCCTTTCTCATGCTGTTTCAGCTTTGTCCGAACCGCAGGGAGCGGCCCAGATCTTCCCGTACCAGATGGCCGTGATCCACGGCAACCTGGCCTGCGCCAGCGCGGGGCCATCGGATTCGTGAATGATTTGAGAGACGGAAGCTCCTTCGCAGAGGAGGGACGCTTTTGTATGAAGATTTTGGGAGGGATCGATGATGGTACCTCCCTGGATAAGAACGGTCGGTTTGGATGAATTCATAGTGCCTCTTTTCCGGGTCTTCGCCCTGTCAAATACAGAAGTTGAATACAGCTTCATTATAATTCTGTTTCTTCATCGAAACAACACATATTTTTAACAGAAATGTTATAAAACAAGGGTTGGGAATTGCATCATGAAATGGTATAATTTAAAGTAGATTATTGTGCTTTTTGCACAGTACGAAGAAACGGTTCATTTCATTCAACATTGATATACCAATAAAAAGAAAGGGAAATACAATGGGATTTTTTGAAAAAGTCTTTGGCGATCTCAATGCCAAGGAAGTGAAAAAAGTAGAAAAAATCGTAAGCCGCATCGAAGCGCTGGATGAGCCTATGCAGAAGCTGTCCGACGAGGAACTGAAGGCCAAGACGCCGGAGTTCAAGGAACGGCTGAAGAACGGAGAAACGCTGGATGACATCCTGCCGGAGGCCTATGCCGTCTGTAGGGAGGCCGCCTGGCGAAGCCTGGGAATCAAGCACTTCCACGTACAGCTCATCGGCGGCGTCGTCCTCCACGAGGGTCGCATCGCGGAGATGAAGACCGGCGAAGGTAAGACCCTGGTAGCTACGCTGCCCACTTACCTGAACGCGCTGGAGGGCAAAGGCGTCCACGTGATCACCGTCAACGATTATCTGGCCCGCCGCGACATGGAGTGGATGGGAAAGCTATACACCTGGCTGGGACTCACCGTGGGCTGCATCGTCCACGGCATTACCAAGGAACAGCGCCGGGCTGCCTACAACGCTGACATTACCTACGGAACGAACAACGAGTTCGGCTTCGACTATCTGCGGGATAACATGGTCATCTATAAAGAAGACCTGATGCAGCGCCCCCTGAACTTCGCCATCGTGGACGAGGTGGACTCCATCCTCATCGACGAAGCCCGTACGCCGCTGATCATCTCCGGTCAGGGCGAACAGTCCACCGACCTGTATCAGATTGCCGATCGCATGGTGAGAATGCTGCGCCCGGAGGAAGACTTCGTCATCGACGAAAAGGACCGTACCGTGGCTCTTACCGAGGAAGGTGTGGCCAAGTGCGAACGGGCCTTCCAGATCGAAAACTTCTCCGATCCCGAAAACATGGAGATCAACCATCACGTTCAGATCGCGCTGAAGGCCAATAACCTGATGCGCCGCGACGTGGACTACATCGTCAAGGACGGCGAAGTGGTCATCGTAGACGAATTTACCGGTCGTCTGATGTTCGGACGGCGCTACAGCGACGGCCTGCATCAGGCCATCGAAGCCAAGGAAGGAATTAAGGTCCGTCAGGAGTCCAAGACCCTGGCCACCATCACGCTGCAGAACTACTTCCGCATGTACCAGAAGCTGGCCGGTATGACCGGTACGGCCAAGACGGAAGAAGATGAATTCCGGGAGATCTACAACATGGATGTGGTGGTGATCCCCACCAATAAGCCCATCGCCCGTCAGGATCTGGACGACTCCATCTACGCCACGGAGAAAGGGAAGTTCAAGGCCATCGTGGAGAGGATCGTGGAGCGCCACGCCACCGGACAGCCGGTGCTGGTAGGCACCATCTCCATCGAAAAGTCCGAGCTGATCAGCGACATGCTGAAAAAGCGGGGCGTCCACCACAACGTGCTGAACGCCAAGCAGCATCAGCGCGAAGCCGAGATCGTTGCGGAAGCCGGCCGTCTCAACGCGGTGACCATCGCCACCAACATGGCGGGCCGCGGTACCGACATCATCCTGGGCGGCAACCCCGAATTCGAGGCCAAGAAGGAAATGCGCAAGAACGGATACAGCGAGGATGCCATTTCCTTCGCTTCCAGCTTTGTTCCTCTGGAGGATCCGGAGCTGATCGAAGCCAGAGAAACATTCCACCGCCTGTTGGACCAGTTCAAGGCGGAGCGGGCCGAGGAACAGGAGAAGGTGCGCCAGCTGGGCGGCCTGTGCATCATCGGTACGGAGCGTCACGAATCCCGCCGTATCGACAACCAGCTGCGAGGCCGTGCCGGCCGTCAGGGAGACCCGGGTCAGACCCAGTTCTTCCTGTCCATGGAGGACGAACTGATGCGGCTGTTCGGCGGCGAGCGGATGCAGAACATCGTGGCGAAGCTGGGCGTTGCCGAGGACGAACCCATCGAGGCGGGAATGCTGACCAAGTCGGTGGAGGGAGCCCAAAAGCGGGTGGAAGGTCGGAACTTCTCCATCCGTAAATACGTTCTCCAGTACGATAACGTCATGAACAAGCAGAGAGAGATCATCTACGGTGAACGCCGCCGCGTACTGGACGGCGAGGATCTGCGCCACTACATCCTGTCCATGGCGGAAAGTCTGGCGGGCGAGGATGTGGACTACTGCATCAACAGCTCCAAATTCGCCGAGGAATGGGATATCGGCGAGCTGAACCGGAAGCTGCAGCGTCTCTGCGGTAATTTGAAGCCCCTGCGCTACAGCGAGGAAGAGCAGGAAGGGCTGACGGCGGATCAGCTGCGGGAGGATGTGAACAGCCGTCTGGAAGCTGCTTACGCCGCCAAGGAAAAGGAGATCGGCGCGGAGCGAATGCGAGAACTGGAACGCATGGTACTGCTGCGCGTTGTAGATAACAAGTGGATGGATCACATCGACGCCATGGATCAGCTGAA
Source organism: Bacillota bacterium (assembly GCA_017621195.1). Lineage (GTDB taxonomy): Bacteria > Bacillota > Clostridia > Peptostreptococcales > Anaerovoracaceae > RGIG446. The sequence continues at coordinate 3,024 of JAGATO010000269.1, forward strand.
GACCGGCATCAACCTGCGGTCTCTGGGACAGCAGGATCCTGCGGCTGCCTACGCCAACGAAGGCTTCGACATGTTCGACATGATGATCAAATCCATTCAGGAGGATACCGTCCGCTTCTGCTTCAACGTAACGATTCAGACGGATACCCGTCGCCGTCAGGTGGTGACCATCGGTCAGAGCGTGAAGCAGGACGCCACCGGCGCCGGTATGGCCGCCGGTTCGGAGGCCGCCCAGGCCGCAGGCCGGACGGTTGCCCCGGGAGCATCTCCGGCCGCTTCGGCAGGCGGAGCCATGCCTCAGGCCACCAACGTACCGCCCCGGGAAGGAAAGCCCATGCCGGTGCGCAAGGAGGCTACGGTGGGCCGGAACGATCCCTGTCCCTGCGGCAGCGGAAAGAAATACAAGAAGTGCTGCGGACGCAATCTGGAATAAATAAGTTATCGGAAGTGAACCATCAAAGAAAGGGTGAGTGCAATGATCGAACTGGATCAGATCAAATACGATCTGCCCAAGTGCAGAGAGTTCTTATCAAAGCTGGGTGAGTCCCTTTGACGTGGCTGGTCTCACGTTAAAGCTGGAAGATATCAATTATAAAATCGAAGTACCGGGCTTCTGGGACAACATGGAGTTCGCCCAGAAGACGCTGCAGGAGAAGAAGCGAATCGAGACGAAGCTGGACCGCTTCCACGGGCTGGAAAAGGACGTTCAGGACATCGAAGAGCTGATTCAGCTGGCGGAGGAAGAGCAGGAGGAGTCACTGGTAGAGGAGATTCAGGAGCTCTATCGAAGCTATCAGGACCGCAGCGAAAAGATGCGCATCGAAACGCTGCTGTCGGAGGAATACGACAAGAACAACGCCATCCTGTCGGTTCATGCCGGAGCCGGAGGAACGGATGCTCAGGATTGGACGGAGATGCTGTTGCGGATGTACACCCGCTATGCGGAGTCCAAGGATTACGCGGTGAAATTCCTGGACTATCAGGACGATAACGAAGGCGGAATCAAATCGGCCACGCTGCTGATCTCCGGAGAAAATGCCTACGGCTACCTGAAAAACGAAAAGGGGGTTCACCGCCTGGTGCGGATTTCGCCCTTCGACTCTTCGGGACGGCGGCACACGTCCTTCGCTTCGGTGGACGTAATGCCGGAGCTGGATGATACGGTGACGGTGGACATCGATCCGGGCGATCTGCGCATCGATACGTACCGCTCCAGCGGTGCCGGCGGTCAGCACGTCAACAAGACGGATTCCGCCGTGCGGATTACCCACATTCCCACCAACATCGTGGTCAGCTGTCAGAACGAGCGCTCCCAGCATCAGAACAAAGAGTACGCCATGAAGATGCTGGCGGCTAAGCTGTACGAGCTGGCCAGACAGGAACACAAAGAAAAGATCGCCGATCTGGCCGGAGACTACAACCAGATCACCTGGGGAAGTCAGATCCGTTCTTATGTGTTCCATCCCTATTCCCTGGTGAAGGATCACCGTACAGGGTACGAAACGTCCCAGGTACAGTCAGTCATGGACGGAAATCTGGATGGCTTTATCAACGCGGCGCTTGACGCCCGGATCAAAGAACAGGCATAGGTTCAGAGAGTGATGAGCGGGAGGTGATCCGTCGGGGTCACCGGGAGGAGAGTATGGATTATGAACAGCGAAAACGCTATCTGGTCAACGCGGCGTATACGGTGTGCGTCATCGCACTGATCATCTTTGTCTTTCGCTATGCGATCTTCTGGCTGATGCCATTCGTCATCGCATTTTCCGTTGCGTTTGTTACGAAGCCCATCATCAACGCCATTACCAGGACGCTTCATCTGAAGCGCCGGCCGGTGGCGGCTTTGGTGGTGGCGCTGTTTTACGGTACAGTGGGGGTTTTGGTGGTCTTTGCCTCCGTACAGCTGGTGGCGGGGTTAAGATCCTGGATCTTCGATATGCCGCAGCTGTACGAAACGGAAGTGATCCCGGCACTGAGGTCCATCTATGAGGATATGATGGCAATGGTCTCGGACTGGGACCCTCATACGGTCGGTGAAATCCAGAAGATGGCACAGAATCTGATGAGCGAGCTGACCAATCTGGTCTCCACAATTTCCTCCCTTCTGGTGAGCTTCATTTCCCAGATGGCGATGAAAATTCCGTCGATGTTTATCAGCACATTATTCGCGGTGATCGGCAGCTTCTTCATCGCCATGGATTACTACCGGATCACCAATTTTATCGTAGGACAGTTCAGCGAAAAGAATCAGGGCATCATCATGGATGCCAAGAATTACGTGGTCTCTTCGCTGTTTAAGATCCTCACTTCCTATGCGGCCATCATGTTCATCACGTTTTCGGAGCTGACCGTGGGCTTCTGGTTCATCGGCATCAAAAATCACATTCTGCTGGCGGCCTGCATCGCCTTGATGGACGTAATGCCTGTACTTGGTACCGGCGGCGTCATGATTCCCTGGGTGTTGGTGGAAGTGATCATGAAGAACTATTCCATGGCGGTGGGACTGCTGTGCATCTACGTCTTTGTAACGGTGGTTCGCAACGTCATCGAGCCGAAGATCGTGGGAAACCGCGTCGGCCTTCATCCGATATTGATGTTGATCTCCATGTTCATCGGCGGTACGGTGTTGGGGCCGTTGGGCATCGTGATCATGCCCTTCCTGATGATCGTCGTCAAGAATTTGAACGATACGGGAAAGATCCACGTCTATAAGAATTACAAAGAGCCGCGGCCCAGCTGGGAGGAGAAGACCCAGCGATTTGAAGAGGCGGCGGAGGAAGCCCTGTCGGAGGTGTATCGACAGGACGGTTGCAACGATTACCTGATGCGCCGGGAATACATGCGCAGGAAGATCATGCAGGAAGCATCGGAATATAATAAGGAGAACTGACATTGAATATCATAGAAAAACTGTCCGAGGAATTTCACATTAAGAAATCTCAGGTGGAAGCCACCGTCAATCTGATCGATGAGGGAAATACCATCCCCTTCATCGCCCGGTATCGAAAGGAGATGACAGGCGCTCTGTCCGACGTGGTTCTGCGGGATCTGGACGAACGGCTGACCTATCTGAGAAACCTGGACGAACGAAAGGATGAGGTCATCCGTCTCATCGACGAGCAGGGAAAGCTGACGGAAGAGTTGGAAGCGGAGATCCGCAAGGCGGAGGTTCTGCAGAGGGTGGAAGACCTGTACAAGCCCTTCAAACAGAAGAAGGCGACCCGGGCGTCCAAGGCCAGAGAAAAAGGGTTGGAGCCGCTGGCACAGCTGATGTTGGCCCAGGAAGAACGGACGATGACGCCGGAAGAGGCGGCTGCGCCCTACGTGGACGAAGAAAAGGGCGTCAAAAACGCGAAAGAGGCTCTGCAGGGCGCCATGGATATCATCGCGGAGAAGATCGCTGACGATGCGGACTATACGGCGAAGCTGCGGGAACTGACCTTCGACGGCGGTATGTTCGAATGCGAGGCGGTGGATCCGGAAGAAAGCACCGTCTACGACATGTATTACGATAAGGTGGAAGCGGTGAAGACCGTGCCCAATCACCGGATTTTAGCCATGAACCGGGGTGAGAAGGAAAAGAAGCTGAAGATCAAAATCAAGGCGCCCGTGGAGCGGATTCACCAGTACCTGGGAGAGCAGGTCATCGGCGGACGGAGCTGCGCCTTTACGGAACTGCTGGAGGCTACCATCGAAGACGCCTACAAGCGGCTGATGGCGCCCTCCGTGGAGCGAGAGATCCGCAATCAGCTGACGGAACGGGCGGAAGCGGAGGCGGTGAAGGTGTTTGCAAAGAACACGGAAGCCCTGCTGATGGCGCCTCCCGTGAAGAATGCCAGGGTCATCGCCATCGACCCCGGCTACCGTACCGGCTGCAAGGTAACCATGCTGGACGAGACGGGAAAGCTGCTGGCCTACGGCACCATCTATCCCACGGAACCGAAGAAGGATATCGCCGGCGCTAAGAAATCCCTGACGGCGCTGGTGAAGAAATACAAGGCCAACGTGTTCGTCATCGGCAACGGAACGGCAAGCCGCGAAACCGAAAGCTTCGTGGCAGAGCTGATCGGCGAGCTGAAGGAACAGGGCATCGCTGACGACCTGCACTACACCATCGTCAACGAGGCGGGAGCTTCCGTCTACTCGGCGTCCAAGCTGGCTACCGAGGAATATCCCGATCTGGACGTAACCACCCGCGGTGCTATGTCCATCGGACGGCGGCTTCAGGATCCGCTGGCGGAGCTGGTAAAGATCGATCCCAAGCACATCGGCGTAGGGCAGTACCAGCACGACATCAACCAGGCCTTATTGACCACGGCCTTGACCAACGTGGTGGAAGACTGCGTCAATCGGGTAGGCGTGGATCTGAACACGGCCTCCGCATCGCTTCTGTCCTACATCTCCGGAATCAACTCCGGCATTGCGAAGAACATCGTAGCCTACCGGGAGGAACACGGCCGCTTTGAAAGTCGCCGGGAGCTGTTGAAGGTGGCCAAGATGGGCGAAAAGACCTTCAACCAGTGCGCCGGATTCTTACGGATCTCCGGCGGAAAGGAACCGTTGGACGCCACCTCCGTCCATCCCGAATCCTACGGGGCTGCGGAGCAGATGCTGGCTAAGCTAGGCATCGAAAAGTCGGAGATCACCAGGGGTGGTTACCGGGACATCGACCAGAAGATCCTGTCCGCCTATCCGGTGAAGGCCGAAGGAAACAAGAGCGGCGAAGCCGGAAAGGCAGCCGGCCAGAAGAACGGCCGCGGCGAAGCCG
>JAGATO010000270.1 GCA_017621195.1 Bacillota bacterium
CCGACGGATCGCCGTCGGAGAGCCGGTGGAACAGCTGATAGACCTTGACGGAGGGAAGCCAGGACTTTTGTTCTTCGGACAGCAGCATTTCCTGCAGCTTCAGATGTCGGTAGGACGGAGCTTCTTCGTCATCCTTCGCTCGAATCAGCACCAGGTCGGCGGCGATGCGAAGCTCCCGATGCTCCATCACATAGTCCGTTACCTGGCGCAGCTGAGGAAGGGTAACGTCCTCGGGAAGGGCGATGCTCTTGGCGTGGTTCCAGATCAGATCCTTGTCCGAGTTTTTTCGGCAATCCTCCATGGCCGCGGCAAAGGTGGCGCCCCGGCCGCACAGCAGCCGAGCGTCGTCGGTGGAATCGGTGGCGGAAGGAAGCTGGGCGTAGATCAGAAAGCCGCCGTCAGCTTCATCGCCTGGCTCCGCACCGTATTCAACGTCGGTTTTTACGGTGATCCCGCTGACGATGTTGGCGTCGTTGATCTCCCGGGAGGAACAGCCGGAAGCGCAGAGCGCCAACAGGAGGAAGGGCAGGATGCAGATCGCAGTATGAGAACGGCTGTGGGATTGCCGCGTGGGGTTGGAGGGAGCCAGAGGCTCCGGCCTTCGGATCATGCGGAACCAGGGCGAGCGGAGGACGGTATCCTGAAGCATGGCGCGGCGGTCCCGGGATAGGGTCGACGTGTAGGGAATAGTAAAGGTCTTCATGGAACACAGATATAAAAGGAGGAAGAAGAGACCGGACAGATATCCGGGGATTCCCCACAGGGCGGCCAAAATGAGAAATCCCAGCCGCAGCAGAATGACGGAGCTTTTCATCTGAGGGATCATCAGACCGGTGATGCCGGTGAAGGCGATGATGATGACCACTGGGATGCTGACCAACCTGGCGTCCACTGCCGCCTGCCCCAACACCAGGCCGCCTACGATGCCCAGGGTCTGTCCGAAGTTTTCCGGGGCCTTGGCGCCGCCTTCCCGGATTAGCTCGAAGCCCAGAATCAGGATCAGCATTTCCAGAAACGTGGGAAATGGAAGGTTTTCCCGGGCAATGACCAGATTCAGCAAAAAGCGGGTGGGGAGAAGCTCCTGATGCATGGTGAACAGGCTCAAAAAGACGGCAGGCAGGCTGATGGTGGTCCAGAAGCCCAGGATGCGGAGCCAGCGTCCGAAGGTACCGAAATAGAAATTGTTGTAATAGTCGTCGTTGTTCTGAAAGTATTCCAGAAAGAAAAAGGGGGCAGTCAGGACCACCGGCGTTCCGTCGATGACGATGGCAACGCGGCCCTCCAGCAGCTTGGCGGCTACGATGTCGGGCCGCTCGGTGGAGCCGATGGTCTTGAAGGGCGACCAGGGAGAATCCTTGATCAGCTCCTCCACGTAATTGGCATCCAGAATCCCGTCGATGCGGATGCGGTCCAGCCGCCGTTCCACCTCGGCCACGATGGCAGGATCGGCGATGCCATCGATGTAGACCACCGCGGTTTTCGTATGGGTCTGAACGCCCAGCGTCCGGAAGCGGAAGCGCAGGTTGGGATTGCAGATCTTTCGGCGGATCATGGACAGGTTGTGGAGGATCACTTCGGTGAATCCCTCCCGCGGCCCCTGAAGCACCTTTTCCGCCGGAGGCTCGTCGATGGACCGCATCTTGTAGCCGCGGGTGGCAAGAACCAGGGCGCAGGGTTCTCCGTCAACGATAAGGACGGTGTTTCCCGACAGAATCTCGTACAGCAGGTCGTCGACGATACGGTTTTCCACGATGTCATCGGAAAACAATACGTTCCGGCGCAGATACGTGGCGCAGCCTTCCTGAGGCAGAGTTCCGCGGAAGGTCAGCAGGGATTCCACGATGTGTTCGTTGACCAGGGTGTCGCTGACCATGCCGTCGGCGAAGATCAGGGCCACGGGCCGTTTCGTCAGGCCGCAGACCATTTGGCGGAACTTGATGGTGGTATCCTCCTGAAAGACGGAGTGAAACCGGTTCAGATTTTCCGAAAGCGATGGGCTCAATTGTTCTTTCATGGATGAAATCTCCTTTCGTCACAGGGATAGTATGGAACGAAAGGCAGATTTTCATGTTGTCAAACATAGGGAAAACGGATATAATTTTTATGTTATGTTTTCAACGTTTCTTGCATATCTTGGACTATCCGGGAAAGGAGAGTTCGAGATGAGAAAGAGACGAAGAAACTACGGAAGAGATCGGATGAGCCGGACATCGGCGTCCCTGACGCTGGTCATGTGCCTGGCGGTGATCACGGGATTTGCGGGTGTGCGCTACGTGGTGTCGCCCTGGATGAACGGCGGCGACGTACCGACTGCAGGCGGTCAGAGTACCGTCGGTGACGAAGTGCCGCCGCAGGAGCCCACCGGAGAAACGCAGACGCCGGAAACGCCGCAGGCGCTGCCGGAAACGCAGACGCCGGAAACGCCGCAGGCGCTGCCGGAAACGCAGACGCCGGAGGGCACCGTGGTGGAGGACAAGATCGACACGGTGGCCACGAAGGCCTTTGCCGTGCAGCTGGGCAGCTTCTCCACGGAGGAAGCGGCGAAGCAGCGGGTTTTGGAGCTTTCCGCCCAGGGCATCGAAGCCTCGGTGCAGATTCGGGACGGCGTCTGGAAAGTGGTCTCCTCCGGATATTCGACGAAGGAAGAAGCGAGAGCGGCTGCCGCGAAGTGGAGAGACATCGTGGGGGACGCTTTTGTCGTAGCCATATAAGGAGAACGCATGATACCATTATCCACGCGGATGCGGCCCTCGTCTCTGGAGGATTTTCAGGGACAGGAGCATTTTCTGTATCCGGGATCTCTTTTATACAACGCCATTAAAAACAAGACCTTCGACTGTGCCATCTTCTACGGGCCGTCGGGGACGGGAAAGACCACACTGGCCCGCCTGATCGCCAGAGAGATGGATGCGGATTTCTATGAGATCAACGCGTCCACCAGTGGAACGAAAGAGCTGAAGGAGATCATAGAAACATGCCGCGGCAGCCTATTCGGTCTGGAAAAAAA
>JAGATO010000271.1 GCA_017621195.1 Bacillota bacterium
CCTGCCGCCGCTTCACCGGCAGCCGCAGCGGCTGCCGCCTTTTCCATCTGCTCCTTCTGCATGGCATCCAGCGCAGCCAGTTCCTTCTCCACGTCCATTCTGGGGAAGATGGGATCGCCCTTCTTCACGGTGTTTCCTTCCAGAACGTCGAAGACGAAGGTATCTTCCCAGCGGATCTCCTGATCGGCAATCCCCAGCTGGATCCGCATCGTCTCAGAGGTGGTGTGCATGAAGGGATAGATCAGGACGGATACGATGCGCAGCTCTTCTGCCAGATTGTGCATGACGGTGTCCAGGCGATCCTTCTTTTCCGGATCCTTGGCCAGCGCCCAAGGCATGGTTTCGTCGATGTATTTGTTGGTTCTGCGAATGGCAACCCAGATTTCCTCCAGAGCCTGACTGAAGCTGAACTTGTCCATGTGGGCGGAAGCCTTGGCGGACGCGCCGGTGCAGATGGCCTTCAGCTCCGCGTCGGGGCCTTCCTCAGGGCCTGCGCCGGGAACGATGCCGCCGTCGTACTTTTCGATCATGCTGACGGTGCGGCTGACCAGATTTCCCAGGTCGTTGGCCAAGTCGTAGTTCATGCGATTCAGCATGACTTCGTTGGTGAAGACGCCGTCCTGTCCGAAGGTGTATTCTCTCAGCAGGAAATACTTCAGCGCATCCACGCCGTACCGCTCGATGAGCTTGACGGGGTCTACGCAGTTTCCTCTGGACTTGGACATCTTTCCGCCCTCCAGCAGAATCCAGCCGTGACCGAGAACCTGCTTCGGCAGGGGTTCGCCCAGAGACATGAGCATGGCGGGCCAGATGACGGTGTGGAAGCGGACGATTTCCTTTCCTACCAGATGAACGTCCACCGGCCAGTACTTGGCATACAGGTCATCTGTCTTTTCCGGATAGCCCAGAGCGGTAATGTAGTTGGACAGAGCGTCCAGCCACACGTAAATGACGTGCTTTTCATCGATGGGAACGGGAATCCCCCAGTTGAAGCTGGTGCGGGAGATGCACAGATCGTCCAGCCCCTGCTTGACGAAGGCCAGCATTTCGTTGCGTCTCGATTCGGGCTGTAAGAATTCCGGATTGTTTTCAAACAGGTCGATGAGCCGATCCTGATACTTGGAAAGGCGGAAGAAGTAGGCTTCTTCCTGCGCCTTCTCCACGGGACGTCCGCAGTCGGGGCACTTTCCGTCCACTGCCTGGGTTTCGGTCCAGAAGGCTTCGCAGGGCGTACAGTACAGTCCCTCGTAATGACCCTTGTAGATGTCGCCGTTGTCATACATTTTCTTAAAAATTTCCTGTACCCGCTTTACGTGGCGATCTTCCGTAGTACGGATGAAATCATCGTAGGAAATTTCCATGGTAGCCCATAGCTTCTTAATTCCGTCCACCACTTCATCCACGTATTCCTGGGGCGTTACGCCTTTGGCATCGGCCAGCTTCTGAATCTTCTGACCGTGTTCGTCAGTTCCGGTGAGGAAGCGAACGTCATATCCTTCCAGCCGCTTGAATCTGGCCATGGCATCGGCCATGACGGTGCAGTAGGTGTGCCCGATGTGCAGATTGGAGCTGGGATAGTAAATCGGCGTTGTAATGTAGTATGGTTTTTTTGTCATAGTTTTCTTTCTCCTTTCACGCCAGCCGAATGGAAGCCGGCCGTGTTGCGTTGCGGACAGGCAAATGCGCTCCCGCCGCTTTCCTTCCATCTAATATACTCGTATTTTGTCCAAAAATCAAGGTTTTCTACCGAAAGCAGCGCCCTCCGGCGTCCGTTCCTCCGGCGTCCGGCCTTCGGCCCGGCGCTGTACCGCCGAGTCCGCCGGGTTGATCTCCGCCCTATCCGGGTTGATCTCTGCCCTATTTTATGTCTCTCACGTTGAAGGGGCCGCTGAGCCGCTGCAGCATGGCGAATTCCGATCGCCAGTCCAGATCCACCAGCGAACCGGGCTCGATTTTGATGTGCCAGACGTCGTTCAGATCCAGGTTGAGAAGGTGAGCCAACGCCGCATGGATCACCATGGAATGGGCCACCACGACGACGGTTTGTTCCCGCCTGATCTTCTGCTGATCCATGGCCTGTTTCACTTCAAACCAGGCACCGTTTTCGCCCGTCCTTTCTCCCCTCGTTTCGCCCATCTGTCCTTCTGCCCGTTCTTCTCTGGGCCGCAGCCTCAGCCAGCTTTGGGTCTCATCTTCTTCCTCTTCACCCATACCGAAGGCATCCAGCGGCGGTTCTGCACCCACCTCCAGTTCCAGCGCATCTGCACCCACCTCCAGTTCCAGCGCATCGGGGCCCTTTTGACCGCTTCGCTTCTCGATCTCGTGGTGCTGATAGATCTCCTTCAGGAAGCCGCCCACCCTGTGATACAGCTGTCGATAGGATTCTCCGCCCGGCACCTGATATTCATTGAAATCGCTGATATAGCTGTGATATTCCGCCGGATGGGTCTCCTCCAGCTGGGCGATGGTCATGTTTTCGAAGCATCCGAAGTCCATTTCCAAAATCCGGTCGTCCATGAGGATCTGATGGTGAGGTATTTGGTGATCGTCGGCAATCGCTTCTGCCAGAAGCCGCGTTCGCGTCAGCGGACTGGCGTAGAGACTGTCGATTCTCACATCGCGAAGTTCCTCCACGATACCGGGGATCGTCGCCGCTCCCGCCTCCGAATACAGAGCATCCGTGCGGCCATACACCAGCTTTCTTTCATTGGCTTCCGTCTTGGGATGCCGAATAAAAATCAATCTCATCTTTTCTTCTCTCTTTTCTTTTACTCCCAATTCCCTTTTGTATTCCTACGCCGTTTTGACCCTTGGCAGCACAAGGCTTTGGAACCATCGGGAACACGGAATCGGATTGGGACTTCTTTTCAAACAATACATGTTCATTATAGCGTGATGAGGAAATGACTGCAATTTAAAATCGTACATTTCTTTTGGCGGAAAATGGTGGCCCTGCGTCGAAGCGCAGGGCTTCCACCGGACATTCGAGGTGCGCTGGCGGAAACGCCAGCGGTCCTTTCGACTTTGATGGTGGCCCTGCGGACGACTCTGGGTGCATGAGGGGTATATCCCTATATTTTTCACATTTATTCCTCTTGTATTATAGCGAAAATCATAAAACCTATATTTTCGCATCGTGATCATGCTAAAATATAGCAAAAAACGAAAGTTCTATATTTCGACATATTCTATTCGCTGTTATATAGGAATTATTCGCCACCCTTTATGTAGCTTCTATAAATTGATCAGTCTTATGATCGAGAATATAGAATAATTCTTTATTTATACTTTATTTCATATTTATTCCATTTTTTCGTAGCCAAATCCCTATAAAATAGCGTAATAAAAAGCAAATTTACAGAGCTTCTCAATTTCTCTATATATCAGCAAGATATCCTATGTAAAATATAGAAATATCCATTTCCCCTGTAAAATAAGTCGATTTCTCTCCAAAAATATAGGAATGGGTATACAACGAGGCCATTGAAAGCGGTAAGTGATGACGTTTTATTTGGTGTGCCCATTATTACTATCTTTCTGTCCTATATAAGTATTGGTGAACAAAAAAGATACATTTTTATTGATAATCATGCATGATTCCAACTTGTTGAACTGAATAGCACATACTGACCGATGGGAGCAAGGTTGAGATATATCTTGCCCCTTTTTGTTTGCCTATTAGCATTCATAGAAAATGAATATAACGGTCAGTTATGCATAACAACACTTATCTCGGACAGAGACATTACTATACATCTGCCATGTATGAGGTATAATAGATCACTGTATAACCTTGCAATATTTATTGATAGGTATCCGTAAGTATTGAATTTACAAGAGAAAACATTTGATTATATGTATAGAGAACGTCATCTGAGGAGAAACATCGTTTGAAAGAAACGTCATCTGAGGAGAAACATCGTTTGAAAGAAACGTCATCTGAGGCGAAACATTGTCTGAAACCAAACATTGGTTAGGACCGTACATCTCTTGAAACTGCGTATTGCTTGGTGCCACGCTTTCATCCCCCATTTCTTTCACGTCTCTCATACTTCTCAAATTTCACACAATCTACACACAATCACCCTTGATTCGTCGCAGAGTTCGTTTAATATTTAATCAAATGAACTATTTCGATTAAAATCATTTTTTGAAAAATATATTTCGTGGTTTAAAAACTATGATAATACTATTTTCACAGGAAGCGACCCATCACAGTAAGAAAGGAGCCGGTTATGGACGTCATCGACGCGAAAGAATTCAAGTTTATCGTGGAAATGCTGCTTCACAGCATCAGCAACCGGATGCAGATCTGTCTGCGCCAGTTTTACGTAACCTTCGGTCTCAGTACGCCTCAAGCCATGGTCCTGCTGTACGTACGCCACTGTGGCCGTGGAAAAATCACGGAGGTAGCTCACAACCTTCACATGACCAATTCCAATCTGTCCACCATCTGCCGGCGCTTGGAACGGGAAGGACTTCTGACGCGAACCCGCGACGACATGGACCAGCGAATCGTCTGGATCTCCTTGACCGAAAGCTGTCAGCAGAGACTGCAGCAGTTGGAAGATCAAATTGATACGCAGTATCTCAACAACCTGAGTTCCGTGTCTGCCCGGGATCGCGAGACGATCCTCAACGGTCTGTTGAAACTGAACGAAGTGCTCAAGCTCGATGGTTCGCCCGACGGGCCAACACCGCAGTCACAGGCGTAAAGACCGAGACCGAGGAACGTCACACGTCACACAGTCATCGGCGCAAGCGCCACGATCGAAACGTAAGAACATCTTTATCCAAAAAGGGGGATTTCAAAACATGACACAAGCGCAAAATAAAAACCAAAACAACCAGGCCAGCAATGGCAGTTCCGGCGGCTATCCGAACTACGGGCCCAACGGAAACTACGACTACCGGCCTGGTCAGGGTCACAACCGGCCCAACGGTCAAAACGGCTACAACGGCCAGATCGATCCCAACGGAAATGGGCCGCGCCGTCCGCAAAAGCCGAAAAAATCGCTGTTGTACTACTACACCATCGTCATGTTGGCCGTACTGTGCTTCAACATCTTTCTGGCTCCGCTGATCAATGAAGCTCAAAGCACCGTGGAAGCCACCACCTACGATACCTTTCTGGATATGGTGGACAAGGGGCAGGTTCAAGTGGTTGAAATCACTACCGATACCATTTACTTCTCTCCCACCGATTCCGCCGTAGAAAATCTGGAAAATCCCGATGTCAAGGTATATACCACCGGAAACATGAACGATCCCAACCTGGTCGCAACCCTGCGTGAAGCGAAAGTCACCTTCGGGCGCGTCAAGGATCCGCAACCCTCTGCCCTTAGCAAATTCATCAGCAACTTCGTCTTCCCCATCCTGTTCTTCGTCATCCTGGGAAATCTGATGAGCCGGATGATGGCCAAGCGCATGGGTGGCCCCGGCATGATGGGCATGGGAAAGAGCAACGTCAAGGAATACGAAGCCAGCGTGGACGGAAAGACCTTCGCCGACGTGGCCGGTCAGGATGAGGCGAAGGAAGCCCTCACCGAAATCGTGGACTTCCTCCACAACCCGGACCGCTACAAAGAGGTCGGCGCCAAGATGCCCAAAGGCGCGCTGCTGGTCGGCCCTCCGGGAACGGGTAAAACCCTGCTGGCCAAAGCAGTTGCCGGCGAAGCCAAGGTTCCCTTCTTCTCCGTTTCCGGTTCGGAATTCGTTGAAATGTTCGTGGGCATGGGCGCTGCCCGCGTCCGCGACCTGTTCGATCAGGCGGAAAAGAAAGCGCCCTGCATCATCTTCATCGATGAAATCGATACCATCGGCAAGAAGCGCGACAGCGGTCAGGGCATCGGCGGAAACGACGAGCGCGAACAGACCCTGAACCAGTTATTGACCGAAATGGACGGCTTCGATGTGGGAAAGGGCATCGTGGTCCTGGCGGCAAGCAACCGTCCCGAGACCCTGGACAAGGCGCTGCTGCGTCCCGGTCGCTTCGACCGTCGCATCCCCGTGGAGCTTCCTGACCTGAAGGGCCGCGAAGCCATCCTGAAGGTACACGCACAGAACGTGAAGTACGATCCGCAGATCGACTTTAACGCCATCGCCCGGGCAACCGCCGGAGCCTCCGGCGCCGAGCTTGCCAACATCATCAACGAAGCGGCGCTGCGGGCCGTCCGCGATCATCGCACTCAGGTCTCCCAGGCTGACCTGGAAGAATCGGTAGAGACGGTCATCGCCGGTTACCAGAGAAAGAACGCCGTGATTTCCAGCCGCGAGCGAAACATCATCGCCTACCACGAGATCGGCCACGCGTTGGTTGCCGCGAAAAACAGGAATAGCGCGCCGGTTCACAAGATCACCATCATCCCCAGAACCTCCGGCGCTCTTGGCTACACCATGCAGGTGGAAGAAGGGGAAAAGGTGCTGCTGTCCAAGGAAGAAGCCTACGAGAAGATCATGACCTACACCGGCGGCCGCGCTGCCGAGGAGCTGGTCTTCCACTCCATCACCTCCGGTGCATCCAACGATATCGAGCAGGCAACCAAGCTTGCCCGCGCCATGGTCACCCGCTACGGCATGAGCGACAACTTCGACATGGTTGCTCTGGAAACCGTCTCCGGCCAGTATCTGGGCGGCGATACGGCCCTGGCCTGCTCTGCACAGACGGCTGCCAAGATCGACGAAGAGGTCATCACCATGGTGAAGGAAGCTCACCGGAAGGCCCTGGCCATCCTGAAGGAAAACGAAGCCAAGCTCCACGAGCTGGCGGAATACCTTCTGGAAAAGGAAACCATCACCGGCGAAGAGTTCATGAAGATCCTGAATCAGCCGTCCAAGTACGGCGCTATTCCGGAGCCCGCATCCACTGAAGCATAACACATCAAATCAAAACCGAAACGCCGCAGAGTCTGCGGATTGGAAACAGCGTTCAGCCCACATGGGCGGACGCTGTTTTTTTGTTCCGCCCGAAACGACTTCCATTGAAATAAATTCTTTGACGAATGAGGGAGAATCCTGTTGACGAACGGGGGATGGGGGCGTAAAGTGGAGGCGTAACCATACTGTGCTGCGTATCTGGCAGCAGCGAGAAAGAAAGGATGATGATAGTTGGATATCAAACGCGAAGTCAAAGAGCTGGAGCAGGATATGATTGAGCTCCGCCGAACCTTTCATCGGCACCCCGAACTGGGTCTTCATGAGGTGTGGACCTCCGGTGTCATTGAACGTTATCTGCAAGATCTGGGACTGGATGTCCGCCGCTGCACCGACACCGGCGTTATCGGCGTACTGAAGGGCGACTATCCGGGAAAGACCATCATGCTGCGCTGCGACATTGATGCCCTTCCCGTCACGGAAGAAACCGGTCTTCCCTTCGCCTCGGAACATCCCGGACGGATGCACGCCTGCGGTCACGACGGCCACATGGCG
>JAGATO010000272.1 GCA_017621195.1 Bacillota bacterium
ACCTACCAGCAGGGGCAGCAGGAACTCCCGGATCACGCTTCCGCCCATGACGTACAGCGGAACGATGGCCGCAGCCGTGGTCAGAGACGTCATCACCGTACGGGTCAGCGTCTGGCGGATACTGGTGTTGATCAGTTCCTCCATCCGATTCTTCTTCATCAGCCGCTTGTTTTCTCTGACGCGGTCGTAGATGACGATGGTGTTGTTGATGGAATATCCCACCACGGTCAGGATCGCCGCGATGAACGGACTGTTGATCTGCACGTGGAACAGGCCGTAAAATGCACACATCAGCAGCACGTCGTGCATCAGCGTCACGATGGCCGTCACCGCAGACATCCACTCAAACCGGATGATGATATAAATCAGCATACCTACGGCGGCAAAGGCCAAAGCCTTGACGGCGTTCTTCTTCAGCAGATCGCCAATGGAAGGCCCGATGTAGGTGGAGTTCTCGATGAATTCAGCTCCGCTGTCCGCCAGGTTTCCGTCTTCGTCCAGCCGGATCTGATACTCCTGCGCAATGGCCTCGATCAGATCCATCCGGGCGTCGTTGTCCATGGCCACGGTGGTCTTGATGATGGCAGACTGTCCCTGATCGCCAGCCAGCGTCACGTTGGCCGGAATACCCTGGCGGTCGACGAATTTTTCCAGATCGCCGCTGTCCACAGTCTGTCCCATATTCAGCTGAATCATGGTACCGCCGGTAAAATCGATCCCCATGTTGAAACCGCGGATCGCGCCCACGGCCAATCCTGCCAGAATCAGAACCACGGACAGCAGATATGCCAGTCTTCTCTTTCCGACAAAGGGGTAATCGTTAAAGAACTCCATTTCCTTCTACCTCCTTTGCTTTCATGCTGCTCTTTGCTTTCAGTCCAAACAGTTCCGGTTTTCGCCCAAACGATTTGCTCTCGGCAAACAGCTTCAGGTACAGCTGCGTTACGACCACCGCCGTAAAGATGCTGGCGATAATACCGATCATCAGCGTCAGAGCGAAGCCCTTCACCGAACCGGTTCCCAGCTGATACAGCACCAAAGCCGCGATGATCGTGGTTACCTGGGAGTCGATGATCGTTCCCATGGCTCTCTTGAATCCGGCTTCCACCGCCACACGAAGGCTCTTTCCGCTTTCGTTTTCTTCTTTAATTCTGGCGAAGATGATGACGTTGGCGTCCACGGCCATACCCACCGACAGGATGATGCCGGCGATGCCGGGCAGCGTCAGCACGCCCTTCAGCGCCACCAGCGTCCACAGGACGATCAATACGTACAGCAGCAGTGCGATGTCCGCGGTGATGCCCATGCCGCGATAGGCAATGACCATGATCCCCATGATCAAAACGATACCGATGGCTCCGGCAATCACGCTGACCTTCGCAGCTTCCATGCCGAGAGACGGTCCTACGTTCTGCGTTTCTACTTCGTGAAGCGTAACGGGAAGCGCACCGCCGCGGATCAGAGCCGCCAGATTGGACGCTTCTTCGCTTCCGTAATTTCCTGTAATTTGGCACTTCCCTCCGGGGATGGGCTCCTGTACGGACGGTGCGGACAGCTCCTGTCCGTCCAGAATGATGGCAATCTGGTTGGAATTGTAGTTCGTCGTGGAAACCACCTGTCCGTTATACGCCTTTTTCGTAGCCTCGTAGAACAGATCGGAACCTTCGCTGTCGAATTCCAGATTGATTGTATATGTTCCCAACAGATAGGGATTGTCTCCCTGATACGCAGCCGCCGTTGCGTTCTTGACGTTGGTTCCGGTGAGAATCACGTTTCCGTCAGCCGTGATGAACTGCAGCTGAGCCGTATCGCCGATCATGCGGATCGCGCTGTCCGCGTCCTCTGCCCCCGGCAGCTCGACGCGGATCCTGTTTTCACCCTCAATGGTGACTACGGGCTCGGACAATCCCATTTCGTTGACGCGGTTTTCGATGACCAGCTGTGTCTGATTCATCACGGATTTTAAGTCCTCTCCCGTCAGATCGGTTTCGGCTTCCATCAGGACGGAAACGCCGCCGACCATATCCAGACCTAACTTGATCTGGTCCTTCAAAGGTTCCACGGATCCCACACCGGCCAACGAAACGTACCAGCCAATGCAGATGACGACCGCAAGAACGATTGCTAAAATCTTCTTCATGCTTTGTGCCTTTCTTTTTCTTATGGTTAATATCTAAAATAAATACTCATTTTAGTGTACTACTTTTTGTCCTTCTCTTCAAGAAAAAAACCTTGAAATCTACCATTTTTTCACTCTTTTCGAAGGTTTACACCAATCGCACCGGCCAATCCGGCGGCCAGAATGCAAAGGAGGATTCCCGGACGGACAACGGATGGAAAGAGGATACCCCCGGTGATTCCAAACAGAGCGCTGAAAAATACTAGAAGAAACAGGATAGCGTAGATCATGCCCCATGCCAGTCCCCGCTTTCCTACCAGCTTTCCTCCGCCTAAGCCGCAGATGATGCAGCCGACTCCGAAGCTGAGTATCGCATAGATCGGCGAGTATTCTTCGGGCAGCCCTGTGGCCCATAACAGCACGGAAAAAATCAACAGGACGAAGGCAGCGACGATCACAGCTCCCATGACCCATCGCAGCGTTCCCCAGAATAGCTCCATTCCCCTTTGACTCATAGTTCGAACCTCCTTTTGATGTTGTTCCCGATTTCGATACAATATACGACACCTGGCGGTTTTTTTATGAGTCAAAAGAATAAAAAAGAGGTAAACACCATGCTTACCTCTCGTAAAGCGTATTTATTTTTCTTCCGCAACAGCTTCCGTCGGTGCAGGAGCAGCTTCTTCCGCTTTTTCAGCTTCGTCTTTCTTGCCCAGCTTCTTCATTCTCTTGGGAGTTACTTTCTTCTCTTCTTCATCCTTCGAAGTCTTGACAGCACTGTCCTTCTTTCCATCGTCCAAACGAGATACGGCCCACTTCTCAATATCGAATTTGGTCTTATCTGCGCCTACCTGAATGGTCAGACGGTTTTCCTTCACTCTTACGATCTTTCCGCAGATACCACCGATGGTCACGATGTCATCTCCGACTTTCAAATTTGCGCGCATGTTACTGATTTCTTTTTCCTGTTTCTTCTGGGGACGGATCAACAAGAAGTACATAACGGCAAATAAGACTACGATCATAATAATCTGTATGGTGTTCGGATTCATTTTGAAATTCCCTCCTCTGTAGTTATGTTTGTATTATACATTACTTTTCCGGAAAAGAAAAGAGTTTTTTTCTCTTGATTTTTCCTCTTCTCTTATGGTAATATATTTATGTTGTTTATAACGTTGGCCGGTGTGGCGGAAAGGCAGACGCAGACGACTCAAAATCGTCCGGGAAACCGTGTGGGTTCGACTCCCACCACCGGCACCATAAAAAAACAAATCCGAATCGGTTCTTTCGACCGGTTCGGATTTGTTTTTTGCATTCCGTTTCGAATTATCTGTTTCGCTCCTGCGTTTGGACAAATTCTACAAATTCCTGTGGAGGAAGCGGTCTGGAAAAATAATACCCCTGAATGAAGTCACAGCCCATTTCTTCAAACTGCTTCAAAACCGCCTCGGTTTCTACGCCTTCTACCACGATATCCATGCCGATTTCCTTCAAGAGTCGGATGTTGTATTTCAAAATGGAGTTGATCTTGCTGTCAAACACCTTATCCGTCATGCTCTTGTCTATCTTTACGATACGAAACGGCAGATCGATAATTCTGCTGAGATTGGAATACCCTGTCCCGAAAGCGTTCGTATATTCCCCTCCACGATATCCTGTGCCGTATTCGCCGCTGTCTCCGTGATTTCCAGATTGATCTGCCCTGGCTTCAAATCGTATTTTTTCAGATAATAGAACACTTTTTCCGGCAGATCCGTCTGCATACACTGCTTCATGGACAGATTCAGCTCGATGTATTCGACTGTCGGCAACACTCTCCGACAAAACGGCAGACGCTGTCCAAAACAAACTCTCCGATCTGAAGAATGGTAACGTTCTTTTCCGCCGCCGTAATGAACAGTTCCGGCGAAATAAACCCATATGTCTCGTCGAACAGGCGGATCAGGGCTTCCGCAGAGGTAAACCTCTTTTGGGAAACGGAATAAATCGGCTGGTAATACATCTGAAACCGGTTTTCCTCGATGGCCTTGCTTACGATCTTGTCGATCTCGTTTCTCAGTTGGAAATGGAACCGCTTCTTGTCGTTTTCATCCTCCAGAAACGTGACGGCGCCATTTGTCGGAAGAAAGGAAGAAAACGTGTTCACAAACGACATCATTTTCTCGTATTCTTCAAAATCCTGTGGACAGCGAAATACGCTGAGACAGGAATCCATTTCCAGTTCCAGTCTTCCCATCTGAACGCCGCCGTGAATGGAAGCGGAAAAGCTCTGGGCAGCCTTTCGGTAATAGTCCGGTTCCTCGGTCTCGGATACTGCCGCAAACAGGCCGTTCTCCAGATAATACAGGTCGGCTGAATCGTGAGTGGTGTGGAACGCGGCTTTCATCTCTTTCGAAATATGTTTCATCAGGTCGTTACAGGCATCGTTACCCAGAATGGTAAGCAGCGACGGATAGTTGACAATCCTGGCAAGAAGTACACGTACCGGTTTTCGGAGATACAATGCCTTCTTCATGTCCGTGGTGTATGCGATATGGCTTCGGATTCCTATGACCGGGTTGATCATTTCTTCCGGACGCTGCACGATGTTGGAAACCAGGAAAAGGGAAATGGTATTCAGGAACATTTCCACCAGGTACTCCGGAATCAAAGCCTGAATCAGGATCACAATCAGATTCCACGGATAAAAACAGATCAATGTCAGGATCTTATCGGCAGAAAGGATTTTCCTGTAGATGATCAAAAATGTAATTCCCATGACAAAATATAAAAAGGCACAGAAATGCAGTCCGTAGAACATGGGACCTCTGGTGTAGATCAGATTCTGATCGAAATAGAACACATTGTGGCAGAACATATTGGAAAAAAGCAACAGACAGATCATGGTATACGGAACCGCGAACAGCAGCTGCATCCCTCTGTGCTTTTTCAGAATATGCCACGTATCCGTAACTGAGCAAAGATACAGTTGAAACAAAAGCGGTGTCAGATTACGGTTGAAAAAATATCCGTAGTACAGAAAATAGCGGAAGGTGGAATCCGTTTCCTGAGCCAGAAACCATATGTTGTATGCTTCTGACCACAGGTCGAACACCGTGGTGATCATAACATTGACATATAGCACCAAAAGAAGTTGATTCGTCCTGTTTCCCTGAATGTTTCGTAAAAACAAAACCACAATCATGATGCTGATAATGAAGATCGCGGATAAATCAAAGTATAGTATCTTCATATTGTCTTATCTGCGGATGTCGCATCTGCCCAAACGCATCTGTCGCTTTCCGCCATTTCCTCCGTTGTCCTTATTATTATATCTGAGCCTTCCCTGAACTTACAATATTATTTTACAGAAAATGAAATGTACTTTTCAATACGTTTGGAACAAATGGTTCCGTTCCCTATCTGAGACACGAAATACCTTATAATCAAATCAAACTACCGTATTAAATCAAATTTTAACACCACCAAGTCGTCTTTTCAACAGTCCTCTCTGTTGAAAAGGCGGCTTTCGATGCGTGTAATATCCCCTATGGGAATTTCCACCGTCTCTTCCTGACTTTTGGAAAGCCTGAGCAGGTGAATCGTTCGGCGATAGCTGTCGATGTTCCGGATCACGCCGCGCTCTGTGACGTAGCTACCGCCGGATTTCAGCGGATCCGAAACAAAGTATGTAATCTCTACCACTGTCCGGTTTTCTCCGGCCAGCTGCAGCCGATGGAGGCGATAATCCAACTCCGCCCGTTCGTATTCATCCAGTTCAATCCGTTCCTCCGTTGTCCGTTCCGCCTCTCTCACCGCCTCTTCAAAGCCCGTCAGTGCGGCGAAGGGCGAAAACTGGGCAGCCCGCGCCTGCAGCGACATGCGTGGATGCACTTTGGATGTGGGATGTTTTCTCCCGATGATATCGTCGTATTTTCCCATAGGAAATTCCCCCCTTACGCCCGGTGTCCGCCGATCTGATTGTTGCGCTGTATGGCGGTGGCTCCTTCTTCCAGACTGCTCCCCTTCAGGATGGCGTTCTTTCCGTACTTATCCTTGATGTGACACAGCGCCTCCTGCATCTTCTTCTCCCTCAGGCGTTCCGCTTCTTCTTCTCTCCGCCTTCTGTCCCGGTCTTCGTAATCCGTGAACATGTCCATCTGTTCCATCGTTTCTTCAGCGGCCTGTTTCTCTTCCTCTCCAACCACGTGATCGGCCGACATCGTGATCCGGCGGACCAGAAGATCGGGATCCACGACGCGGTCATACAGCCGCAGCATGGCTTCCACGATCCGCGCGGCAGAAGCCGTTCTCTGAGCCAGATGCTCCGTACCGTGAGCGTGTTTCGGCACCTGCCGACCGTAGTGATCGGCGACGATGGGGCCCCGGTATCGCTTTCGACGTTTTTCATCGTTCAGATTTTCCACGTCATACCCCACTGTCAGAACCACCTGATCGGTGACCATCCCCTTTTTCATCAGGTCATAGGCCAGAGAATCGGCCATCTCCCTGCAGACCAATCGTGCCTTTTCCGCGGAATAAGGACACTGCAGCACCTGGCCGGAGCCCAGGCTGTTGGATGCGGGACGGTAGGCTTTGATCTCCGCCATGGTGCAGGGCTCCCAGCCCCAGGCGTGATCGATCAGAAGCTCCGCGTTGACGCCGAAGAGACGATACAACAGTTCTTCGTTGTAAGCGTCCTCCTTCCTTCCTATGGAACACCGGGCGATATCTCCCATGGTATACAGGCCGTGCTGCTCCAGTTTTCGTTCATAGCCTCTTCCGATCCTCCAAAAGTCGGTGAGAGGGCGATGGTCCCACAACTGACGCCGATACGTCATTTCGTCCAGCTGTGCGATGCGGACGCCGTTTTCGTCCGGTGGTATGGTCTTCGCCACGATATCCATGGCCACCTTGGCCAGATACAGGTTGGTTCCGATCCCCGCGGTAGCGGTGATTCCGGTGGTCCGAAAGACGTCTCGGATGATTTCCCCGGCAATGTGTCGTGGACTCCTTCCGTATACCATCAGATAGTTCGTCAAATCGATGAATACCTCATCGATGGAATAGACGTGAATATCCTCCGGCGCTACATAGTTCAGATAGCGCTGGTAGATCCGCGTACTGTATTTCATATATAGAGCCATCCTGGGCTTAGCGATGAGATACGTGGCCTCCAGAGATGGATCCCGGTTCAGCTCCGCGATATTGAAGGACGGCTTCAGGCTGGGATAGCCCTTCCGGCAGGAGGCGCGCTGGGTGTTGATCTGATGTATCCTCTGATTTACTTCAAAAAGCCGTGGCCGTCCGGGAACTCCCATGGACTTCAGCGCCGGCGATACGGCCAGACAGATGGTTTTCTCCGTTCGAGAGGCATCGGCCACCACCAGATTCGTCACCATAGGGTCCAATCCCCGTTCCACGCATTCCACAGAGGCGTAAAAGGACTTCAAGTCGATGCACAGGTATACGTTTCTCTCCATTCCTTTCCCTCCCTTCTCCTTCAGTATACCAGCTTTTCTTTCCAAACGCAAACATATGTTCTTTTTTGAGATCAGGAATCTCCTAACGTCGGAGCTTTCTTCCGTCGGGAAAACCCGGAACGTCAACAGCGCCTACAGTCGCGCAAACGAAAAAAGAGCGCTCCCGGAAGGGAGACGCTCTCTGTCGTCCATATGAGTTTCGACGGACTATTTGTTGATCTTCGCCAAAATCATCTGAGCGCAGTCGATCTGATTGGGAATGTTTCCGTTTTCGTCGCGCACGCGCCAGATGTCAGGAGTCACTTCGTCAGCCACGTACATCTTACCTGTTTCATCGTAACCGACTTCGATCTTGAAGTCGATCAGCTGCAGGTTCATCTGGGCCAGTTCCTTTTTCAGGACTTCACCGACGCGAGCCAGAATTCCCAGCGCTTCGTCATACTGGCCTTCCTTCAGCATACCCTTCATGATGCACAGCCGTTCGCTGATCAGCGGGTCGCCCTGAGCGTCACTCTTCAGCGTAACTTCGGCATAAGGCGGATTGAACTCGATCCCTTCTTCCAGATCGAAGCGACGGCACATGCTTCCGGCGGTGTAATACCGCAGAACGAACTCCAGCTTCGGTACGGTCAGGCTGCGAACCTGCATCAGGTTCTGATCGATGTCACAGCCCAGATACTGGGTGGGAATACCGTTCTTTTCCAGCAGTTCGAAGAAGTATTTGGATACGGTCAGGCCGACCTTTCCCTTTCCTTCCACGCTTCCGCCCACGGAATTGGAGCCGGGATCGAATACACCGTTTTCGCCGGTAGCCGAATCCTTAAAAAACAGATTGACTACGCCGGTCTCTTCATCTAACAACACTCTTTTTGTCTTACCATTGTACAACTCTTTCATCTTACGTTTCTCCCTTACAGCGCATAAATCCGCGCCCATAACAGTTCATCCGAAAAAAGACATACTTACCGGGATTATTATATCATAGCCATTCGATAAAACAAGAGTTTTTATCCATAAAATGGTGAAATTCTTCCGAAAATGTCGTTAAAAGCGAACATTAATTCTGCTTATATAAAAATTCAACCGTGTTTTTCATCTGACAGCTTTCTTTCATCCTCCGGAAGCCACAAGAAAAGCTATAAAAATCAAAACCGCGCTGCCTTCACAGCGCGGTTTTCCTGTCTTCGATGCATCCGTGGACGATTTCGCTAGCCTGCCTTACAGCTGCTTTGCCTTTTCGAACATGCAGCCGTCGATGTGGCAGTATCCCTGCGGGTTCTTGTCCAGATACTTCTGATGATACTCTTCGGCTTCGAAGTACTGTACCAAGGGCAGAACTTCCACAGCCAGAGGCTCCTCATGCTCTTCCGCCACCTTCTCGTAGACCTTGTTGATGGTCGGCAGATCCGCCTTGTCGGTGTAATAAATACCGGTGCGGTACTGAATTCCTTCATCCTCACCCTGCTTGTTAACGGAGACGGGATCGATGACCTCAAAGTACTTTTCCAGAAGCTTTTCCAGGGAAATCTTCGTTTCGTCATACTTGACGCGAACGGTCTCCGCATGACCGGTGTGACGATACTTCACATCTTCGTAAGACGGATTTTCCGTAGTCCCGTTGGCATAGCCCACGTTGGTATCCACAACGCCGGGAACCAGACCCAGATACTTTTCGGCGCCCCAGAAGCAGCCTCCCGCTAAATAAATTGTTTTCACTGTGCTTTCCTCCTTATGTTTTTCTTCAGGTTGAGCGGTTTCGGACATCGGCATAAATGCGCCGCTACCCTCTGCGCTCCCCTGATTTGTTTCCGTTTCATCCGTGACGCTCCACAAGGCGCTGACCATTCTGGATGCTCTCCAATCGTCGTAGGCGTTTAAAATCCGGCCCAGCTTATATAGAAGCATCAGAAGGAAGATGATTGCTACGATGAAAGCGATGACCAGGACGAAAGAGAACAGAGCTGCCCCGAAGGAAGCAAAGATGGTGGACATGAGAATCGTAACGGCAGAGATCGAATA
Source organism: Bacillota bacterium (assembly GCA_017621195.1). GTDB lineage: Bacteria > Bacillota > Clostridia > Peptostreptococcales > Anaerovoracaceae > RGIG446. The sequence goes on from JAGATO010000272.1 coordinate 9,601, forward strand.
GGCCTTTACGTTCTTAGCGAATTTCACCGCATTCAGTTCCACGCCGTATTCCTTCTGGATGGCGGACAGCCCCTCGCTTAAAACCACAAGAGCCAGGACCATACCCAGAACGTCGGGAACCATGAAGATGCAGGAAAACATCACTGCCAACGCGCTGTTGGGTTCGAACACGAAATCACAGATTAAAATGCAGACCCGCGCTCCAAACATGAGCAGCGCCGCAAGGCGACCCTTTTCAAACGCCGGATGATCCTTTCTCAGCTTGTCCATACCGATATAGATCAGCAGAGCTCCCACGATATCGATAAGAAATCCGACCGTATCGTTGAAGAACCAGGTGATCACAATTCCCAAAATGATGAACAGGATCCCGTTCTTCTGCTCCAGCTTGTTTTGCATTTGATTCATCTTTTGAACTCCTTTTTGAATTAATAATATATTCAGTATACCATACCCGCCGGTCCCATGTCACGGTGCATTTCACATTTTCTCGTTTTCGGCGACGTCTCGGGCTGAAAAGAGTTGATGTCAAGCATTGAAGAATGAAAGCAAATCTGCCATAATAAATACGAAGCGGAATCCATCGATTTCGCGCAGAAGGATGTTACGTATACTATGAAAGGATAGTTTGAAATATGAAGCGCTGTAGTATATGTATCCTGGCTCACGTGTGAGGGCAAAGACAATCACTATGTTTTGAATATACGATAAAACGAGAGAAATCTGCGCAAAAACAGGTTTCTCTCGTTATTTTATCCGCACATTCGTAACTTTCTTTGGCGTCCACTACAATGAGGCAAAGGAGGTAA
>JAGATO010000273.1 GCA_017621195.1 Bacillota bacterium
AGATGGAAGGTAACGGTTTCACCGTCAACATCGATGGATTCGATATTGGAGAATCCGTCGGCATATACGCCTACTTCGTGGCCGTATTCGATGGAAGCCTTGATATCCTCGGCATCCAGATCGGCGCCGTTGGCGAATTTTCTTCCCGAGGGAACCTGCATGGTCATGGTCAGACCGTCTTCACTGATTTCCAGGTTGGTGCAGATACCGTCGGTCAGAGCTCCGGTTTCCGGATCGATCGAGAAAATGGGGTCGGCGATCAGGGCCTGGACGCTGGACCAGGTATCCTGCTGGTACATGTCGGTGCCGTACCATTCGTCGTCAGCGATGACGATTCTTGCAGGGGCATCAGAACCGCTGTCCTGAGAACCGCCGCCACCGCAGGCTGCCAGAGAGAATACCATTGCCATTACCAGCAGTAATGCGAACAACTTCTTCGTCTTCATCATACTTTCCTCCTTAACATAGAGACATTGCCTTTTCAGGCGTGTTATATTTTAAGCGGATGGAAACATGCCACCTGATGAACGTCGCTGAGCTTGATCTGTGTAGGATCGTTCAGCTTACATTCCTCCGTCGCATATTTGCATCGAGCATAAAACCGACATCCGGCGCCCACGTTCATCAAGCTGCCCGGGTCGCCTTCCATGATGACCTTTTCTCTTCCGCGAAGCCGCGGATCCAGAATCGGCGCCGCGTCCATCAGACCCTTGGTATAGGGATGGGCCGGATGTACGCCTACTTCCTCCGTCGGTCCGAATTCCACCAGTTTTCCCAGGTACATAACGGCGATTCTGTCGCTGATGTATTTGATGACGTTCAAGTCGTGGGTAATGATCAGATACGTCAGTCCCATTCTCTCCTGCAGATCCAGAAGCAGGTTCAGGATCTGCGCCTGAACCGAAACGTCCAGCGCACTGGTAGGTTCATCCAGGATCATGATCTTGGGCGACAGCGCCAACGCTCTGGCGATGGCGATACGCTGCAGCTGGCCGCCGGAAAGCTGATGGGGGAAGCTGTCCAGATAGCGCAGGTCCATCTTGACCATTTCCAGTACCTCTCGGGCCTTCTGCTTGGCTTGTGCCTTGCGCTCGCCGTGGATCAGCATGGGACGCATGATGGAGCTTTCCACCGTCTCTCTGGGATTCAGATTGGAAGCCGGATCCTGGAACACGACGGCGATCTCCCGGTGAAGCTTATCCATGTCCTTGTTGGTCGCTTTGGACAGATCCACGCCGTCGATGACGACAGATCCGCTGGTCATCTTGGTCAGGCTCAGCAGAACCCGTGCCAGGGTAGTCTTACCGCTGCCGGACTCTCCTACCAGGCCTACGATTTCACCTTCCTTGATGGAAAACGTGATATCGTCCACCGCTCTGACCTCTCTCTTATCTTTCTGGAACATGTTTTTTGAATTCTGGAAAAATCTGCACACGTTCCTCAGTTCAATCATATCGCTCATGCGTTATACTGCCCCCTTTCCTTCTGCCGCCAGGAAGCACCGGCAAACGTGCTCGTCGCCGACCATCGTTTCTCCCGGCGTCTCATTGAAGCAGCGCTCCTGAGCCAGCGGACAGCGGTTGGCAAACCGACAGCCCGGCTTCTTATCCAGGATTCGGGGAACGCTTCCCTCGATGATCTGCAGCCGTCCGTCCTTCTTCGTTCCCCGAGGAAGGGCCTTCATCAGCAGCTGTGTATAGGGATGGCTGGGGTGTTCAAAGATCTCGAATACGTCGGCGTATTCGATGACTTCGCCTGCATACATGACCGCAACCCGATCTGCCACTTCGGCCACCAGGCCGAAATTGTGGGTGATCATCATGATTGCCGTGTTGTGAGTATGCTTCAGATCCTTGATGATCTCCAAAATCTGGGCTTCGATGGTTACGTCCAGCGCTGTGGTAGGTTCGTCGGCAATCAGCAGTTCCGGATCGCGGGACAGCATCATGGCGATCATAACTCTCTGACGCATACCGCCGGACAGCTCGTGGGGGAAGCTGCGCGCTCTCGTCTCCGCATCCGGCATCTTCACATCGTTGAACAGATCGCAGACCTTCTGCCAGGCTACGACCTTATCCACCTTATCCAGCAGAATGGCTTCTTCCACCTGCTTTCCCGTGGTGTATACCGGATTTAAGGAGTCCAGCGGATTCTGGAAGATCATGCCGATGTGACGGCCGCGAATCTTCTCCATTTCCGCCCAGCTGAAAGTCCGCAGATCCTCCCCTTTGAAGATGATCTTTCCTTCCACCGATTCGTTTCCGCCGGGAAGCAGATTCATGATGCTGTGGGCAACGGTGGACTTTCCGCAGCCGGATTCGCCGACGATGGCCAGGATCTCTCCGCGGTTCACCTTCAAATTCACGTCGTTGACCGCGGACAGATAGCCTCCTTTTACTTTATAGTCAATGCTGAGATGTTCCAGCTTCAATAATTCTTCGCTCATAAGCACTCCTCTCTCCTACTGCGACTTCATGTACGGGTCCATGATGTCTCTGACACCTTCTCCGAGGAAGCTGAATCCCAATACGGTGTACAGCAGTGCAACTCCGGGGAAAATGCTGAGCCAGGGAGCTGTGCCGATGTAGGTGATGCCGTTGGACAAG
>JAGATO010000274.1 GCA_017621195.1 Bacillota bacterium
AAGAGGGCTATGAGATTTTAGGTACCGGGGAAATGGGCATCGGCAATACCAGCTCCACCAGCGCCATCCTCATGTGTCTCACCGGGCTGTCCGCCGAGGTGGCCGTGGGTAAGGGCGGCGGCCTCACCGACGAGGCGCTGATCCACAAGAAGGAAGTGATCACAAAGGCGCTGGAGCTGAACCGTCCCGATCCCAACGATCCCATCGACGTTCTGTCCAAGGTGGGCGGTCTTGACATCGCCGGCATGGCCGGCTGCTTCCTGGCAGCGGCTTACTACCACATTCCCATCGTCATCGACGGCGTCATTTCCGCCGTATCGGCGCTGGTTGCCTATCGCATCAACCCGCTGGTGAAGGACTTCATGTTCTCGTCCCACCACTCCATCGAACCGGCCTACGATCTGATCATGAAGGAGCTGGGCATGGAGCCGATCCTGGATCTGAACATGCGCCTGGGCGAAGGAACCGGCTGCCCGCTGGCCTTCCACATCATCGGATCCGCCTGCTACATGATGAGCCACATGTACACGTTTGAACAGTTCCAGCACGATCAGGCCTACCGGATCGATCTGCGGAAATAAGGAGAAGCTATGAGCGAAATTTTGTTGTTTACCGGCGGGGCCCGGTCCGGAAAGAGCACCATGGCCGAGACGAAGGTCAAAGAAGCGGCAATCGCCGCCGCCCAAAGGCGCGGCGAGCTGTCGTCCGACGGCCGCGTTCTCTACATCGCCACCGCCGCCGTCTGCGACGAAGAGATGGTGGAGCGGGTGAAAAAGCATCGGGCGCAGCGGCCGGCTTCCTGGGCTACGCTGGAAGCCTTCTGGAATTTCGACACCATCGAGACCCGATCCGACTTTCAGAAGGCGGATGCGGTTCTTCTGGACTGCATGGGTTTCATGCTGAACAATATCATGTACTATTCCAACATCGACTGGGAACACCTGCCGCTGAGCGACATGCAGCGGGTGGAGGATCGCATGATCGACGAGCTGAGCGCCCTGATGGGCGCTTGCCGCCGCTGTGATAAGACGCTGGCGCTGGTGACCAACGAAGTGGGCATGGGCCTCGTTCCCGCCGATCGATCCAGCCGGTATTATCGGGATATTCTGGGCCGAGCCAACCGCACGGCGGCCGAAGAGGCCGACCGGGTTTGCTTCATGGTTTCGGGAATTCCCCTGTGGGTGAAGTAAAATGAAGAGTTTTCTATTGATGCTGTCTTTTTTTACGCGGCTTCCCGTTCCCTACGTGGAGTATGAGGAGGAGCGTTACATCAAGGGGATCAAGACCATTCCCTTCGTGGGTGTCGTTTTGGGGCTGATCCTGTATCTGGTCAGCTTCGCAGGACGGTGGTTCCATCCCCAGGTCACGGCGGTGATCCTGCTGATGACCTATATATTTATGACGGGCGGTCTCCATCTGGACGGTCTGGCCGACACCTGCGACGGTGTGTTCAGCGGTCGGGACCGGGAACGGATGCTGGAGATCATGAAGGACAGTCGCATCGGATCCTTCGGGGTGCTGGCCATGCTGTTTTTCTTCGTATTCTACGCTGTCATGTACCAGTTCCTGCCGCGGACGGCGCTGCTGATCCTGCCGGTCATCGGAAAGAGCGCACCGTTGATTTCCGCATCGCTGGCGGATTACGCCCGCCCCTCGGGCATGGGTCAGCTGCTGGTGGACAACATCAAGACGAAAGAGGTGGTCATCGCCGTCCTGCTTCCTCTGTTTCTGGCCATGGTCATCCCCGCTGAGCAGAGCCTGCACATTCCTCTGATGGCAGCCTGCGTTCTGGGCGAGCTGTCGGTGGTATTTCTGACGGCATGGCTGAAGAAAAAGCTGGGCGGCATCACCGGTGACACTCACGGCATGGTCTGCGAAGTGTCGCAGATGGTGTTTGCCTTTGCGGTGTACGCCCTGATTCAGGTTCTGTAGCTGTCGGCTTCCGGCCGATTCCTCAGGGATGGCGGCGGAAAGGATGACGATGAACAAAAAGAAATGACAAAAAGCTTCGCAGAATTTTCCATTTCTGCGGGGCTTTTTGTGTTATACTGAAAGCGAATCCTGTCGAAACAGGAAAGGAGAGAGAATATGGCGGCCATATTATTGATTCGAAAAATCGTTCAGCTGTTTCTCATCATGGGGCTGGGCGTCATCATCGTGAAGGCCGGGGTGGTCCGATCGGAAGACAGCAGGGTGCTGTCCAAGCTGGCCCTGTACCTGCTGGTTCCCTTCGTTATTTTGAAGGCCTTTCAGCTGGACATGACGCCGGATATCCGCAACGGGATGCTCTTTGCGTTTCTCATGAGCGCCGTGATGCACAGCGGTCAGATCGGGATCGCCCTGATCGGAAAGAAGCTGGTGCGGCTGGACACGGTGGAACAAAACTCCGTCATCTATCCCAATGCGGTGAATCTGATCCTTCCGCTGGTGACCTATATGCTGGGGCCGGAATGGATCATCTATTCCAGCGCCGTGGCATCGGTACAGCTGATCTTCCTGTGGACCCACTGCGTCGGATCCTTTGCCGGTTGGGAGAACATGAGCTTTAAACGGATGATCCTGAACGTGAACACCCTTTCCGTCCTGGGAGGCATCGTCCTCCTGATTACGGGAATTCGGTTTCCGGCCATCGTCAACGAGGTGGCGGATTCCATGGGAAGCATGCTGGGGCCCTTCGCCATGCTGATCGTGGGAATGCTTCTGGCGGAAACGGACATGAAGGAGATGGTCCGCAGAAAGCGGCTGTTTCTGGTGGTCTTTCTGCGCATGATCTTCTGCCCGGCGCTGTTTCTGATCCTGATGAAGCTGATCCGTCCGGAGACGTTTTTGGAGGGCGGACACGAAATCGCGCTGACGATTCTGCTGACGGCATCGTCTCCCACGGCCACCACGGTGACCCAGTTTTCCCAGCTGTACGATCGGGACGCCAACTATGCCAGTGCGATCAACATCACCACAACTCTGGTGTGCATCGTGACGATGCCGCTGTTTGTCTATCTTTATGAAATTCGATAAGGGAGGAATTGCGCTATGGATATCTTTCAGGCAATCACCGAATTGACGGCGCTGCCGGGCGTCTCCGGCAGCGAAGAGACGGTTTGCGCGGCAGTTCAGACCTGGTTTCGGCGCTATACCGATCAGGTGTGGAGCGATCCCATGGGGAACACGTACGCCCGCTTCGGAAATCCCGACGGTCCCACCATCCTGTTGATGGCCCACATGGACGAGATCGGGCTGATGGTCTACGACATCGAGGAGGGAGGTCTGGTCCGCATCTGCAACGTGGCAGGGGTGGATCCCCGGGTTTTGCCCGGCTCAGAGCTGATGATCTACGGAACGGAACCGGTGAAGGCGGTGGTGGGAGCGTTGCCGCCCCACCTGCAGAAGGCCGGCGATGTCATGAGCAACTACAAAATTGAAGAGCTCCTGTGCGATACGGGGTTATCGCCGGAGGAAGTGAAGGAGAGGATTCGCATCGGCGATCCGGTGGCCTTTGCGCCGCGGCCGCCCCAAAAGCTGGTCAACAACGTCATCGCGGGAAAGACCTTCGATGACCGGGCCTGCATAGCGGCGTTGCTGGAGGTCATGGACCTTTTGAAGGACTATAAACTGTACGCTAACGTGGTGGTCTGCGCTTCGGTTCAGGAGGAACGGGGAATGCTGGGAAGCGGCGTGGGGGCCTACCACATCGACCCGGATATGGCCATCGCCATCGACGTCTGTCACGCGCCCCAGCCGGGAGCCAAGCCGGTGGATTACGTGGATTTCGATAAAGTTGCCATCACCCGGGGCGGAAATATCCATCCGAAGATGTATGAAAAGCTGCGGGATTCGGCCAAAGAACAGAACATCGCTTTCGAGACCGATGTGACCATATCTCGGACGGGTACGGACGCCTGGTCCATCCAGGTGCAGAGGGGTGGAATCCCCACGGGACTGGTTTCCCTGCCGCTGCGGTACATGCATACCAGCGTGGAAGTCATTTCCATGGATACATTGAAGAATTGCGCCAAGGTGATCGCCGGTGTGGTGAGAGCCATCGGTGCGGATTGGGAGGAAACCTTATGCTTGGACGATTAGAAGAGCTGTGCAATCTCAACGGTGTGTCCGGTGACGAAGGTCGGGTACGCCGCTACATCAAAGAAATCGCGAAGGACTATGCCGACGAGGTGTGGACCGACACCATGGGAAACCTGTACGCTCACAAGAAGGGTGACGGACCGAAGGTTGTTGTGGCAGCTCACATGGACGAAGTGGGCATGATCATCTGGGGAGCCATGGAAAACGGCCTGCTGATCTACCAGACTCAGGGCATCGATCCCCGGGTAGTGGTATCGAAACGGGTTGTAGTGGGGCCCAGGGAGATTCCCGGCGTCATCGGAGCCAAGGCCATCCACCTGCAGAGCATGGAGGACCGAAAGAAGGTGCTTTCCCACAGCGAGTTGTTCATCGACATCGGCGCGAAAGATAAGGCTGATGCTTTGAAGTACGTCAGTCCCGGCGATTACGCCGCCTTCGATACGAAGTGGGAGCGACTGGGAAGCGACCGGATGAAGGCAAAGGCACTGGACGACCGCATGGGCTGTGCCATTGCGCTGGAGCTGCTGAAGCAGACGTACGACTGCGACTTCACCGCGGTGTTTACGGTGCAGGAGGAGTTGGGGCTGCGGGGAGCTCAGGCCGCCGCATATAACGTAAAGCCTCAGGTGGCACTGGTTCTGGAAGGAACCACGGCTAACGATCTGCCCAAAACTCAGGGCCATCAGCACATTACGAAGGTAGGAGGCGGGCCTGCCATCTCCTTCATGGACGGATCCACCATCGTCCCGCGGGCCATGTTCGAGGCGCTGAAAAGTGCGGCCCAGGAGGCGGAGATTTCGTTCCAGGTAAAGCAGGGAACCGCCGGTGGAAACGATGCAGGCGCCATTCACAAGGCGCTGTCGGGCTGCGTGACCGGCGTGATTTCCGTACCGACCCGCTATCTCCACTCCCCCTGCAGCCTGGCTTCCATCAGCGATTTTGAGAACGCATACCGGCTGGCGGACGCCTTCTTTGCCACGGGAAAGCAGAACGAAGTAATAAATGAGGTGTTGTAAGATGTATGAAAAAACGATGATTCAAAAAATTGTAACGGCTTACGGCCCCTCCGGCCGCGAACAGGAAGTGACCGATGTCATCCGCAGCTTTGTGGAGCCGCTGGTGGATGAAGTTACCGTGGACGCACTGGGAAACCTGATCGCCCATAAGAAGGGAACCTCCGGAAAGAAGATCATGTTGGTGGCCCACATGGACCAGATCGGGCTGGTGGTCACCGATATCGACGAGAAGGGCTTTCTGCGGGTATCCAACGTGGGCGGCGTTCATCCCGTCACGGCGGCAGCCCGTCCCGTACGCTTTGAAAACGGAACCCGGGGCGTCACCTACTTTGAGACGGAGAATTCCGGCTTTATGAATCCGTCCAAAACGGCCATAACGCAGCTGTTTATCGACATCGGCGCCGACAGCAGGGAAGAAGCGGAAGCCAAGGTACAGCTGGGGGATATGGCGGTCTACGATGTAAACTTTCTGGAAATGGGCCGTCGGATCTCCTGCGGTGCGCTGGACAACCGGATCTGCTGTGCGGCTCTGGTGGAGGCGCTGAAGGACATGGAGACGGAACACGACATTTACGCGGTCTTTTCCGTCCAGGAGGAAGTGGGTACCCGCGGCGCCGGTGCGGCGGCTTACGCCATCGGACCGGATCTGTGCATCAATCTGGACGTGACGCTGTTCGGCGATACGCCCAAGTGTATGCCCATGGCGGTGAAGCTGGGCGGCGGTGCAGCCATTAAGATCATGGATGCGTCGGTCATCGTTGCGCCTATGGTCTATACGTTCCTGGAGGACGTGGCCAAAGCGGAGGACATCGCCTGTCAGCGGGATGTGATGCGCATGGGCGGTACAGATACTTCGGTGGTGCAGAGGAGCCGCGACGGCGTTTTGGCCGGCGGCATCTCCATCCCGGTGAGGTACGTCCACTCCCCGGTGGAAACCGCCGATCTGCGGGATTATGAGGCAACGGTGGCACTGCTACGGGCTGCGGTGAAGCGCAGCGAGCTACCGCAGAGATAGCGGCAACAACGCCGCTTGCCGCGAAGACGGTAAAAAAGAAAGCTGCCCTGGCGCAGCGCAGAAACGCTGCGCGGTCAGGGCAGTTTTTTTTCGGCTATCGCGTGATCCAGATAAATCTTTCGCGAATAGAGCTGGCAGGCGAAAGCGTTGCAGACGCACCAGGACAGGTGGCGAGGATCTTTCGGATCCTTCGGCTTCGGCATGGAGGTCTGATGGAAGGCGTGGGTTACGGCGGACTCGATGTTATCGCAGAACTGGTCGTAGGCCGCTTCCTCGCCGGAAAAATCCAGAGCCAGCTGGGTGAAGGTGATGATCTCTTCGATGGTGTATACCGGCTTCAATACGGCGATGATGAAGAGGTAGGCCACGGTCAGGCGGTCGTACTTCTTCTTCACGGGAGCCGGAATGAATTTGTGTTTGACGTAGTTGTTGATCATGGTTTTGGTCATGATCGGTTTGTCATCCTGTTTCAGATAGGGCTCCAGCCATTCGTCCAGCAAAAACAGCACCTGATCCAGATACAGGGGAACGACGGGCAGGTCGTTCCAGTGGGGCAGCTTGAAATCCGCCAGCGTTTTTCTGTTCATACGTTCCCTTCTCTCCCCTCTTCGAATTTCATATAACTAAAAATAGCACACCGTTTTGAAATTGTCAATGTTGACATAGTGTATAATACAATTTAATATAGTTTTCGAGACTATATAAAATAGTTATTAAAAAAGCGAAATGACGAAACGAGGAGACACAGATGAAAATGTTGCAGGAGCTGAAACAGCGTTACAATCCCCCATTTCATAGAGATTTAAGAGAACTTCTGAACTATGTAGTGAAGGCCTACAGCCAGGATGTGGCTTTCATCATCAAGCACAAGGCCAGAGGAAAAGAACCTGTCTATGAAGACGTTACGTTTGATGAATTCGGGCGCCAGGTGTACCGACTGGGGACAGCCCTGCTGAAGCGCGGTCTGTTGGCGGAGCGGATTGCCGTCATGGGAAAGAACCGCTGCGAATGGATGACTTCCTTCTTCGCCGTCCTCTGCGGCGGCGGCGTCTGCGTTCCACTGGACAAGGGACTTCCCTACGAGGAATTCGAATCGTCACTGATCCGCAGTGAAGCGAAGGTGCTGATCTTCGATCCCGATCTGAAGCCGCTGGTGGAACAGCTGAAGCAGAGCGGTACCAGCCAGGTGGAGACCTTCATCTGCATGGAGCCCATGGCGGATTGTCTGGACATTCTGGCGCTGATGGAAGAAGGCAGGGCGGCCATAGAAGAGGGATTCGTCGAATACGAAAATCAGCCGATCGACAGTAAAGCGGTACGAATTCTTCTGTTTACTTCCGGGACCACATCCATGGCCAAGGCGGTCATGATGTCCCATCACAATATTACGGCCAACGTGTATTCTCTGCAGAAGGTGGAGGACATCCGTCACGGCGATGTGAACATGGCCTTCCTTCCGTATCACCACACCTTCGGTTCCACCGGTCAGATTCTGATGTTGGCCTGCGGTGTGACTACGACGTATTGCGACGGTCTGAAATATCTGCAGAGGAACATCGTGGAGTACAAGGTATCCGTGTTCTTCTGCGTACCGTTGCTGATCGAATCCATCTATAAGAAGATCATGGCGACGGTAAAGAAGCAGGGAAAGGAGAATACGGTTCGGTTCGGCATGGCTCTGACCCAGTTCCTACTGAAATTCGGCATCGATCTGCGCCGCCGGGTGTTCAAACAGATTCTGGATCAGCTGGGCGGGAATATCCGTCTGGTCATCAGCGGAGCGGCTGCCATCGATCCGGAGGCCATCGAAGGCTTCAACAAGCTGGGAATCACCGCCATTCAGGGATTCGGAATGACGGAGGCGTCACCGGTCATTACGGCGGAAAATTCCTGGGAACGAAAGACTGGGTCCTGCGGCCGAGCCATGCCGGGTGTGGAGGTGGCCATCGATCAGCCGGACGAAAAGGGTGTAGGAGAAATCATCGCCCGTGGCCCCAATGTGATGCTGGGCTATTATGAGAACGAAGAGGAAACGGCGAAGACGCTGCAGGACGGCTGGCTCCATACGGGTGACCTGGGATACATCGATGAGGACGGTTTCCTGTTCATCTGCGGGCGGAAGAAGAATGTCATCGTTCTGAAAAACGGAAAGAACGTGTACCCGGAGGAGATCGAACTGCTGATCAGCAACCTGCCCTACGTGGCGGAGACCATGGTATTCGGTCAGCCCAGAACGGCAGAGGACGAGCGGGATCTGGTGATCTGCACCAAGATCGTCTACAATCCCGAAGCGATCCGGACGGAGTTCGGCCTGGATGTGAAAGGGGCCGACGGAGAAGCAGCGGAGGCGGTTCGGGCGCAGATCGAACAGCGGATCCGGGCTGATATTGAAGCCATCAACGAAACCCTGCCGGTCTACAAGAAGATGCTGCGGGTGACGGTGACGGATCAGCCCATGGTCAAGACCACCACGGGAAAGGTGAAGAGGTTTGAGGAAATCAAGAACCTGTAAACAGAAAAGGGGTAAGCAAAAACGGGGCTGTGAAAACAGCTCCGTTTCTATTCCCGGCTCTGAGGCAGCAGAGCTGTGTGGATGTTGGAGATGATACGGTCGGTAAACCGACGGAACTGGGCCTCCTCCTCTTCGGAGAATCCCTGGAAGCAGATGTCATCGAAATCCCTGTGGATCTGTTTCAGGTCGCGGCAGAGGGGGAGGGCTTTTTCCAGAAGAGTTACCTGGAAGCCGTCAGCGTAGTGGGTTACGTCGATGAATTTGTGGAAGGACAGCTTCTGGAGACTCAGGCTGATGGATACCACCGGAAGTCCCGTATAATCGGCCAATTGACGACGGGTGAACAGCTGGCTGGAATGACAGAGGCAGGAGAACAGCAGGACGTCGTCCACGTCCAGGTCGTAGCAGAGGGCTACGGTTTCCGTGCAGCGTTCCATCAGCTTGCGATATTTATAGTTGGGAGAAAATAAAGTATCGTTCAGTTCTTCCATGGCACTGATGCTGACGCGCTCTCTGCCCAGCTTCTGACTGCCAGGAAGAATAGCCCCATCCTTGGCCAAGTCGATGAAGAACTTGTAGAGGCCTAACCGCTTTTTTTCATATTCCCCTTCGTCAAATACGTTTTTGTAGAAGTCCCGGTAATATTCGAAGACCGACAGCTTCATTTTAACGATATCACTGAGGGAAACTCGCTGAATCAGTGAACCCTCAGTTTTTACATAGTAGTAGATGGGGGCCTGCAGGGCGAAGATTCGGTCCACGTACAGTAGATATTCCAGGTTGAACAGAAAGTCCTCGCACCATTCTACGGATTCGTCCATATGCAGCTGATGCTTTTGAATCAGATCACCGCGAAACAGCTTGTTCCACAGTACGCCGTAGTAAAAATCGGCGGGATTTTCCATCATTTCCTGGGCAAATTCTTCCCGAGTCAGAACGACGCTGCCATCGATATCCCCCTTGTGGGAGATCCGCTCGCCAGAGACCCGATAAAAGTCAGCGATGACCAGATCGCACTGGTGTTCTTCCATGGCGCGAACCAGTAGCTTAGTAGCGTCCACGGTCAGCCAGTCGTCGGCATCGATGAACTGAAGATATGCTCCGGAAGCAGCGTTGAGCCCCAGATTTCGAGCTCTGGACACGCCGCCGTTTTTCGCGTGGATGACTTTGACACGATCGTCCTTTCTGGCGTAATTGTCACAGATAGCAGGGGAGTTGTCCCGGCTTCCGTCGTCCACTAATATCAGTTCAAAATCGGTGTATTCCTGATGCAGTACGCTGTCCACACAGCGGCGAAGGGTTTTCTCCGCGTTGTAGACGGGAATGAGTATACTTACCTTGGGCATGGGTGCTCTCCTGTTATTATAAATGGGTATTCTCCTGCGGTTTTCATTCGATTTGACGGAGATATTATACCATAAAAGCGGACCTAAGCGCTGGTTCATTTCTGCGCAGGTTAGAAAATGCCGATTCTGTATTTCGGAGCGTCACAGAGGAAGCCAGCTGACGTTATGGTTACCGAAGGTCAGGTCCCGAGCCAAGGCAACCGCCCGTCGTTCCTCTCCGGCCGTGATTTCCAGCGCGACGGCATAGGTGTCCCGTTCGAAAAGGTCTACAGTTCCCGTGAACGCACCGCCGTATCCGGTGACTTCAAATCGGCGGGACTGACCGTTCGAATCGGTGAAGGTCAGAGTATAGGTCAGCGCATCGTCGATGATGCTGGGGACGAACTGAAACGACAGCCGATCGGGTTCTTCCGCGGAAAAGCTGAGACCGGTCACCTGAACGGTATCGGGGAGAGCCGAGACGGCAGCTGATTCTTCTGCCGGAACAACATCCGAAGGAAGAACGTGTAAGGCCATCAGGGACAGAGGAATCAGGAGAACGGCGGAAATCAGACACAGGATCAGGCAGAACCGCTTCCAGAACGTCTGACTGGAAGGGGGAGCTGTTTTGCCGGCGGCAGGTGCCGCAGCCGCTTTTGTGGTCCGACCGCAGAGTATGTCCAGGCTGATGTCCAGCTCATCGGCCAGAGCGATGAGCTGAGCCAGCGCCGGCTGGGTGTCGCCGGTTTCCCACTTGCTGATGGCCTGGCGGGAGACGCCGATGCGCTCCGCCAGCTGCTCCTGGCTCCATCCCTTTTGCCGTCTGATCAAAACCAATTGTTCCCTGAATTCCATTATCGAAATCCTCCTGTCTATCTCGTATCACTTTTTCGAGTTCGTACGGATTTTCGTGCGAATTTTTGCCTGACTGTTTTCACGCGCTTGTCCGATCACTCGTCCGATTGTTGAACATCAAAGAGGCGTTTTCGGCCGTCTGTAGTTTGATTCTAACAAAAAGAATGCGGGAATACCACCGAAAACCGATGGCATTCCCGCAACGGCCAGTTGCATTTTCGCTTCTTTATATTATTCCAAGCGAAATTTTCAATTCCAATATACGTAAAACAGATTCATCAATTCGTTCCTCTGAAATTTTTCCCTGTTTGACTGCTTCAAGTAAGGCTGGAATTTGCGTCTCGAAATCCGTGCAGCATAGCAGATCATTTCCGGCCTTCACAGCTTGGACAGCAATTTCAGTGTCTCCGGCAAAAGCGCGAACGCCATCCATAGCTAAATCATCCGTAATAATAATGCCGGTAAACCCTAAGTCTTCCCGCAGGATTTTATGTACCTGTGGAGACAGCGAGGCGGGAGTTTGTCCGTCCATACAGGAAACTACATTATGGGAAACTAACACCATGTTGGCTCCGGAATGAATTCCCGCTTGAAAGGGAAGAAAGTCTGAGTTCAAAAATGTTTCATAAGGGCGATGGTCATAAGCTACACCCGTATGGGTATCCGCATTGTTTCCGTAGCCCGGGAAATGCTTTAGGACGCTCCCAATTCCCTCTTGAGACATGGTTTGTACAACGGACCGTACATAAGCGGCAGTCTGCTCCGCGTCCTGCCCAAAACTCCGACAATAAATATAATCCTCTGGATTTTGTGAAACATCACAAACTGGGGCAAAGTTCAGATTAATCCCCAAACTATGCAATAATTCACATTTTTCCCTGGTGTCACTTTGAACCAAATCAAATCCGCCTTCAGCATAGAGGTCTTGAGGGGACCAGAAGGGGACGGCCCGTAAATTGGGATTTGTGCTGATACGATTGACTGTGCCACCTTCTTCATCTACCCCGATAAACATGGGGGTTTTTGCTGCACTTTGGTAGCTTTGAATATTTTGGATAACGTCATCTCTTGTCTTTTCGGAAAAGTCCCGACTAAAAAGAAGATAGCCTCCAAGATGATATTCCTCTACCTTCTGGACACCATCTATTTCTGGACAACGTGCAATAAACATCTGTCCTACTTTTTCTTCCAGTGTCATTGCATTTAGAATTTCTTGTGCTTCTTGTGCTGCTGTAGCAGGTGGGGTGCTTGGCTCCAGGGTGTCTGATCTTTCACCAGTCGTTGCTTCCGAATTTTCGGTATTTGGGGTGGAATCCGTAACCGTAATGGAAAGCAATTCCACCTCTTGTATAGATACATTCGGATCTAATTCACCATGATATAGAACCGCCACTGGATTCCCAATCACGATTCCGGTTTTACCAGTTGAAATCTTTACACCATCTGTCTCGAAAGAATATTCACGATTATCTTCACATTGAACAGTCAGCGTGTTCATTGCAGCATCTTTTACCGTTCCTCGAAGATCTTGTACGGACTCGCCTGTACTTGGAGTTTCAATCGTTCCCGTTGTTGCCTCGGATGAGTTTTCCGGCAAAATATTACCTGCTTTATGAAAACTGGTTATCGCAACGCCTACACATACAAGAAGCAAGATAGTTATACTAATAATAAATTTTTTATTCTTTTTCCGTTTCTTTACCCGTGTCATGTAATCCCCCTTATGTAGTTTCTTAACGACTATTTTCTTGCCTGCTCAAACCTCTTTTTTGCAAACGGTCAAGCGGTTAAGGATTTGGTGCCTGTCACAAGCCCCTGAACAGATGCACACTCCCCATTATACAGGAGGATTACAGAAATGCAATTCTCGAAAGATTCTGATCATTGCATTTCCTTCTCAGTCCGCTGGAAGTGGTTACGTTGGTCGGTCTTACCGCAAGCAGAAACGCTGGTTCGAATCTGTGACATCCTGAATTTATGACGCTCAAGAGAGTTATTGTATGGATCAGAAAAGAATAGGTACATTTTTTGCACAGCACAGGAAAGAAAAAATGGAAAAGGAATATCAGAAATATGTCCCTTCTACAACCTTTGTGCGATGTTTTGGGGATAAGTTGAAAAAGCCTGATGGGGCATGAATCCTTTTCCACGACAGAAAACTATATGCAGATCGCTCAGAGTTTTGTTGCCTGTTCTCAACAATACAGTCATGTGGACGCCTTCTGTACTTCTTTCGAAGGTGTCCAGAAATGATGGAAATAGAAAACCCACAGACGTTGAAATCTGTGGGTTTTTTGTTGGTACACCTTCAGGGGCTTCGTAGCTTTGTTCCAAAGCTACCGTTCTGCGGCTCCTCAACAGTCGCC
>JAGATO010000275.1 GCA_017621195.1 Bacillota bacterium
ATCCCATCGTGCATTTTCACTCCAATACCATGAATTTTGACATTACAAACGCGGAATCGGACGGGGATAGGCCGTCCGCCGCGCCCCATCTAATGTCCGGTGGAAGCCCTGCGTCCATGGCGCAGGCCTCATTTCATATTCGGCGGAAGCCCTGCGGACCGCCGCAGGGCCACCGATCGAAGTTGGCGGAAGCGCGGCGCCGCCCGCCGCGCCACCTTTTCCGCCGCGCCACCTTTGCTTATGAAAAACTCGCCCGACCGTACGTTCGAATCCGGTGCGATAGTTTTCTTCACATAGACATCACTGATACAAGGTTCTGGCACCTCCCATGATTTTTTCGTGAAACGATTGTTTTGGCGGAGATTTGATGCTAAAATGAATTCACGGCACGGCATGACACGACGGCCGAATCGGGTGGGAAAAGAGAAACGCGATAGCGCGAATCTATGAGGAGGACATGTATATGTGGAATTTGGAACAATTTCGTAAGGATCTGGAGACCGTCGTAAACATCGATAGTGGAACGGCTGACAGAGACGGCGTGAAGGCCGTGGGTGATTTCTTTGAAGATAAGTGCAAGGCCATGGGATTTGTGACGAAGCGCGATCCCCAAACCCTGACGCTGGAGGCCCGCAGCCGCGAGGATGCTCCCATCGACATTCTGATGCTGGGTCACATGGATACGGTATTTCCCAGAGGAACGGTGGCGGAACGCCCCTATCGCGAAGAGGGAAACCTGGCCTTTGGTCCCGGTGTTGCCGACATGAAGTCCGGTCTATTGGTCATGACCACACTGGCGGAGCGGCTGACGAAGGAACATCCGGAACTGAATCTGTGTCTGGCTTTTAACGGCGAGGAAGAAACCGGTTCTCTGACAACCAGAGACTGGATGATCGGTCTTGGAAAGCAGTCCCGCTACGCTTTCGTATTCGAGCCGGGCCGGGACGGTGGTGCTATGGTCAAGAAGCGCAAGGGAAACATCGACCTGATTCTGAAATTCCACGGCGTATCGTCCCACGCGGGCATCGCTCCGGAGAAGGGCTTCAGCGCCGTAACGGAAATGGCGCACTGGATCATCGAATTGAACAAGCTGCAGGATCTGACCGTAGGGACCTCTGTTAACGTCGGTCTGGTCAAGGGCGGCATCGCCTCCAACGTGGTTCCCGACTATGCGGAATGCATGGTGGATCTGCGGTTTGAGCGGATGGAAGAAATGGAAAAGGTGCAGGCGCGGGTTGCGGAGCTGGCCAAGAGTTCGTTCGTGCCCAACGTGACGGTAGATGTGGAATATCAGGGCATTTTCGGCCCCATGAATCCCTCCGAAGTTACCGAGGCGCTGATTGAGAAGACCAATGCCAAAGCGGCGGAGCTGGGTCAGACCATCGGATGGGTGGCAACCGGCGGCGTCTCCGACGCCAACCACATTGCAGCGCTGGGAGTTCCCACGCTGTGCGGCTGTGGTCCGGTGGGCGGAAATACTCACAACCAGAAGGAATTCCTGGAGCTGGATACCATCGAACAGCGGCTGGATCTGTTCTACGCGCTGATGCCGGAATTGAAGTAGGAGGAAATGATGAAATTCAAATACGTTCACAACAACATCAACGTTCTGGATCTGGAAAAATCCGTGACGTTTTATAAAGAAGCCCTGGGTCTGAGAGAGGCCAGCCGCAAGGAAGGGGACGGCTTTACCCTGGCGTTCCTCACCGATGAGGACGGAATTCACGAGATCGAGCTGACCTGGCTGGCAGATCGGAAAGAGCCCTATAATCTGGGCGAAAACGAGTTCCATATGGCATTCCGCGTGGACGATTATGAGGCAGCCTATGCTCATCATAAAGCCATGGACGCCATTTGCTTTGAGAACACGGCTATGGGAATTTATTTTATCAGCGACCCTGATGGATACTGGATCGAGATCCTGCCGCAGCGGTGATACATATAACGCGAAAAATTGGAGAGACTGTTGCGGATAAAAGCGAACTCGTAACAGTCTTTTTCAACATAGCGAGTGCGTCGCGCCAAAGTCACGGGGGCTGCGCTAAAGCTGCGCCGCGCCAGCCGCGCCAGAGTCGCGGTCGCGCGTTTGTGTGCGCGGAAAAAAGGGAATAAATATAAAGATTGTCACACGAGACGATTCAGGGGAGAAGAGAAATGAAACTGTATCAGGTGATGAAAGATCTTTGTTGGGTGGGGCAGCTGGGACTGAGCCTGATCATGCCGCTGCTGCTCTGCATTCTGGCCTGCTGGTGGGCGGTGACACGCTTTCAGCTGCCGCCTTGGTTGTACATTCCGGCGGTGGCGCTGGGATTGGGCGGCGGCGCGGCGACGGCCAGAGAATTTTATCGTATGACCGTGCGCCGCAGTGAAAAGACAAAGCCGCCTGTGGCTTCGAATCAGCATCGTTAGACAGAGAGAAATTGTTGGACGGAGAGGATCAGAGACACGCGAAGAGAGAATCGAATACGCGAAGCGAGCGGATGAGACATGCGTGAAGAGTGAAGCGAGCGGGTGAGACACGCGAAGAGCGAACCGAACCGAACGGAGCGGACGACGGAAATGACTCGTGAGGGAAGTCGAAGAACAGAGTCGAAGTACAGGGATAAAGAGAAAAAATAAGGATCGAGAAAAGAAAAACAAAGAAAAGATAAAAGATAAGAAAAGATAAGTAAAAAAGGAGGGGTGCTCTTGCAGATAGAACAGACGGTACAAAAGGAGATCATGCGCATTGCGAAAGGCACGATTCTGGGAACGATCCTGATGTATATCGGATTCGGCATCGGCCATTTCGCGCTGCCTGAGCTGATCCCGCTGGATTACCGGGTGATTCTGGCAGGCGCCGCGGGAGCGGCGGTTGCCATCGGGAATTTCGTGGGGCTGGCAGTGACGGTGCAGAACATCGCCAACGATCCGGATCCTGCGGAGGGAAAGCGGAGGATGCAGAAAAGCTACTCCAAACGCATGCTGCTGCAGGCCCTGTGGGTGGCTGCGGCGGTGCTGCTGCCTTGCTTTCAGTGGGCGGCAGGCGTGATCCCGCTGTTGTTTCCGCGGGTGACGATCTTCTTTTTGCAGATAACGGGCCGATACGACCCGAAGATCAAAGGAGGGGAGGGATAACCCATGGATATTACATTGACCGGTCCAAAGATATTGTTTGAGATTCCTGTCCTGGGAGGCATTCCGATCACGGAAACCGTAGTGGTAGGCTGGCTGGTGCTGGCCGTCATTTCGGCCCTGTGCGTCTGGTTGGGACGCGGCCTGACGCTGACGAATCTGTCCCGAAAGCAGGTCATCGCCGAGTGGATCGTGGAAACCGTGGAGAACTTCGTCCGCAACAACATGGGCGGTCCGAAGTTTGACGGTTACATCCCGCTGGTGTTCGCTCTGTTTTCCACCAGCCTGATCAGCAATCTGGTCAGCCTGACGGGGCTGCGAAGCCCTACGGCGGATCTGTCCACGGAAGCGGCTTGGGCGGCGGTGGTCTTTCTTCTGATTACGCGACAGAAGATCAAGACCAACGGCTTCGGCGGTTACCTGAAAGGCTACACACAGCCCATTGCGCTGCTGACGCCCTTCAACGTGCTGTCGGAAATCGCCACGCCAATCAGTATGGCCTGCCGTCATTTCGGAAACATTCTGTCCGGATACGTCATCGGTACGCTGATCTACGCCGCGTTAGCGGTTGCCAGCGCTGCGCTGTTCGGACTGCTGCCAGGACTTCTGGGAGATCTGCTGTCGCAGATACCGCTGCTGAACTTCGGCATCCCGGCCATCACATCGCTGTATTTTGACTGGTTTTCCGGTTTTATGCAGGCATTTATCTTCTGTATGCTGACCACGATGTACATCGGAAATGCAGCACAGGAGTGAGGTTTATAAGTTTTAACAGGAGGATTACAAAATGGAATATGCAATTTTAGCAAAAGGTATCGTTTTAGCCGGTTGTGCCATCGGAGCAGGTCTGGCGCTGATCGCCGGTATCGGCCCTGGTATCGGTGAAGGCAGAGCCGTTGCCGCCGCTTGTGAAGCCATCGGTCGTCAGCCCGAGTGCAAGGGCGAAGTTACCAGCACCATGCTGCTGGGTTGCGCCGTAGCCGAAACCACCGGTATTTACGGCTTCGTTACCGGTCTGCTGCTGCTGTTCGTAGCGCCCGGCATGTTCATCAACTACCTGGTATAGGAGGAGAGTACGCATGTTTCAGCAATTGGTAGGCATTGCGCCGTGGACTGTGATCTTCACGCTGTGCAACCTGGCTCTGACCATGTTTATCTTCAAGCGCTTCCTGTGGGAGCCGGTGCAGGAGATCGTCTCCAAGCGCAAGGACCTGGCGGAAGCCCAGCTGACCGAAGCGGCGGAGGCCAAGGCAGAGGCTCTGGCCATGAAATCCGAATACGAGGAGAGCATGGCGAAGGCCAAGGAAGCGGCGGATGAGATCGTAGCCAGAGCGCAGAAGACGGCAACCGCCCGCAGCGAGGAGATCCTTCACGAGGCTCAGGCCCAGGCGGCGGAGCTGCGCCAGAAGGCGGAGAAGGACATCGCGTTGGAGCGGAAGAAGGCCGTCAACGAGATCAAGGACGAGATCGGCACCATCGCCGTGGAGATCGCTTCCAAGGTGGTAGAGCGGGAGATCAACGCCAAAGATCACGAAGCGCTGATCGACGAATTTATAGAGAATGTGGGTGAGGCATCATGACACCCGTGGCAAAAATGTACGGCGGAAGCTTATACGACCTGGCCAGCGAAGAGAACAAGGCTGCAGAAATTCTGGAGCAGGTGGACATGGTCAACGGGCTGTTCCGGGAGAATCCGGACTACCTGCGGCTCCTGTCCACACCGGCCATTTCCAAGAAGGAACGCTGCGGCCTGATCGACGAGGCCTTTCGCGGGCAGGTGGACGGCTATCTGCTGAACTTCCTGAAGATCCTGTGCGAAAACGGAACACTGAACGAGCTTTCCGGCTGCACCAGGGAAATGCGCAGCCGCTACAACGCCGACAACGGCATCGTGGAGGCGGTTGCCACGGCGGCAATCCCCCTGAGCGACGCTCAGCAGGAGGCGCTGCGAAAGCGCCTTGCGGCCATCACCGGGCGGAAGATCTGCCTGGAGTGCAAGGTGGATCCGTCCGTGCTGGGAGGAATCCGTCTGGACATGGAGGGAACCCGCCTGGACGGCACGGTGGAAAGCCGCATTTCTGCACTGCGCGCAGAGATTGCGGGAATTGTTTTATAATGAGGTGATATCATGCAACTGAAACCGGAAGAAATCTCAAAGATCATCCGAAGTCAGATTAAACATTACGAAAATGCGATCCAGCAGGATGAAACCGGAACGGTAATCATGGTAGGAGACGGGATCGCACGGGCCAGCGGCCTGGCAAAGTGCATGGCGGGTGAGCTTTTGCAGTTTGCCAACGGAGAATACGGCATGGCCCAAAATCTGGAAGAAAACAGCGTGTCCATCGTGCTGCTGGGCAGCGACGTGGGCATCGACGAAGGCAGCGTGGTCAAGCGCACCGGAAAGGTAGTTTCCGTACCGGTGGGGGAAGCCATGATCGGCCGCGTCGTCAACGCACTGGGACAGCCCATTGACGGCGCCGGCCCCATCGAGGCCAGCGAATACCGTCCGGTGGAAAGCCCGGCTCCCGGCATCATCGATCGTCAGCCGGTACGCGAACCGCTGCAGACCGGCATCAAGGCCATCGACTCCATGATTCCCATCGGCCGCGGACAGCGTGAGCTGATCATCGGCGACCGTCAGACGGGAAAGACGTCCATCGCTACGGATACGATTCTGAACCAGAAGGGGAAGGACGTCATCTGTATCTACGTAGCCATCGGCCAGAAGCGTTCCACCGTAGCCAACATCGTGGAAACCCTGACCCGGGGCGGCGCCATGGCCTACACCATCGTGGTTGCGGCTACAGCCAGTGAGCTGAGCCCCCTGCAGTACATCGCACCCTATGCGGGCTGCGCCATGGGCGAATACTTCATGGCACAGGGAAAGCACGCCCTGATCATCTACGACGACCTGTCGAAGCACGCCGTCGCTTACCGTGCCCTGTCCCTGCTGATCCGGCGTCCGCCGGGCCGTGAAGCGTATCCCGGCGACGTCTTCTATCTGCACAGCCGTCTGTTGGAGCGGGCGGCCAAGATGAGCGACGAAAAGGGCGGCGGTTCTCTGACGGCTCTGCCCATCATCGAGACTCAGGCCGGTGACGTTTCGGCCTACATTCCCACCAACGTCATTTCCATTACCGACGGCCAGATCTTCCTGGAAACGGAGCTGTTCCACTCCGGCGTCATGCCGGCGGTCAACCCGGGTATCTCCGTATCCCGTGTCGGCGGTAACGCCCAGATCAAGGCGATGAAGAAGGTTGCCGGTACGCTGAAGCTGGTCTACAGCCAGTACCGTGAGCTGCAGGCCTTCGCCCAGTTCGGCTCCGACCTGGATGCCGACACCAAGTCCCGTCTGGCTCTTGGTGAGCGCATCGTGGCCGTGCTGAAGCAGCGCAACAATGCGCCTGTCGACGTGGCCCATCAGGTGTGCATCATCTACGCCGTCACCAACGGCTACCTGAACACCATCCCCGTGGCGGATATCCCCGAGTTCGAGCGCCAGCTGTTCGAGTACATGGATGGCAACGGCTACGAGGCTCTGAACGCCATCCGCTCCACCGGCAAGCTGGAGCCCGACACCGAGAACGCCATCAAGGCCGCTCTGACCGAGCTGGTTTCCAAATTCGTTTCGGCAAACTAAATCGGAAAGGAGTGTGAGCCATGGCCGGCGTTTCCACCAAGGATATCAAAAACCGGATCCGAAGCATGGAGTCCACCAAGCAGATCACCAAGGCAATGGAAATGGTTGCGGCTTCCAAGCTGCGGCATGCCCAGAACCGTGTGCTCGCTTCTCGTCCTTACTTTGAGATTTTGCGAAAGACGATCATTG
>JAGATO010000276.1 GCA_017621195.1 Bacillota bacterium
CCTGAAGGAAGTCATGAGCAAGGGCGGCGGTGACATTTCCTACGGAAAGATCATCCTGGCCACCGTGGAAGGAGACATTCACGACATCGGTAAGAATATTGTCAAGGTTCTGCTGGAAAACTACGGCTATGAGGTCATCGACCTGGGGAAGGATGTTCCGGTGGCTCAGGTAGTTAAAACCGCCAAAGAACAGAACATCCAGATGGTGGGCCTGTCGGCCCTGATGACTACTACCGTGGTCAGCATGGAAAAGACCATCCAGGCTCTGAGAGAAGCGGGACTGGACTGCCGTGTTGCCGTGGGAGGTGCCGTATTGAATCAGGAGTACGCCGATAGGATCGGCGCCGACTATTACTGCCGCGAAGCCATGGACACGGTGAAAGCGGCCAACGAGCTGTTTAAAAAATAAGGTGCGGTGACCATACCGCATTTCAAAGATGCGGAGACTGTTCGCATTTCAACCGTAGCGAAGGAGGAAATCAGAATGAACCGACCGAACTGGGATGAATACTTCATGGAGATGGCCGAACTGGCCAGAACCAGAACCACCTGCCTGCGACGGGGCGTAGGAGCCGTCATCGTCAAGGACAACCGGGTCATGGCCACGGGCTACAACGGTGCGCCGTCCGGCGTGAGACACTGCGAAGAAACCGGCTGTCTGCGGCAGAAGCTGAACGTGCCCAGCGGAAAGTGCCACGAGCTGTGCCGCGGATTGCACGCGGAACAGAACGCCATCATTCAGGCCGCCCGCCACGGACAGAACATCGCCGGCGGTACGCTGTACTGCACTAACCAGCCCTGCGTCATCTGCGCCAAGATGATCATCAACGCGGGGATCCGGCGCATCGTCATCAAGGAGGGCTACTCCGACGAGCTGGCGGTGGAAATGCTCAACGAAGCAGGATTAGAGATTGAAATGATAGACGATCTGCGCAGAAAGCCGCAGACGGAGGAATGACAAATGAATCAATTATTACTGATGTTTCTGGCAGCCTTTGCGGTGTCGGTGATCTGTACGCCGCTG
This sequence comes from Bacillota bacterium, assembly GCA_017621195.1. Classification (GTDB taxonomy): domain Bacteria; phylum Bacillota; class Clostridia; order Peptostreptococcales; family Anaerovoracaceae; genus RGIG446. Next base: position 1,025 of record JAGATO010000276.1, read on the forward strand.
GCCATCCGCCTGGCGCCGAAGATCGGCGCCGTGGATGTGCCCAAGGACGCCAGACGTATGCATACGAAGCCCATGCCGCGCTTCGGGGGAATGGCCATCTTCCTCGGGACCATGAGCGTCATCATGCTGTTTCTGCCCAAGGACAGCCAGCTGTGGGGCGTCATCTTAAGCAGTACGCTGATGTATCTGGTGGGAGTGGTGGACGACCTGCGGGGAATCCCGGCCAAGGTGAAGCTGCTGGGGCAGATCATCTGCGCCACCATCCTTTACGTGTTCAGCATCCGAATCTCCATGATGGGAAATCCCTTTCCCGTGGGTCCGGACGTGTTCCGTTTTCCCATCGTGATCAGTTATCTGGCCACCGTGGTCTGGGTGGTGGGCGTTACCAATGCCGTCAACCTGATCGACGGCTTGGACGGCCTGGCGGCCGGCGTCTGCACCATCGCCAGTCTGTCCATCGCCTACACGGCCTACCTACACGGCCGCATGTCTACCTGTGCCATCATGAGCGCCCTGGCGGGCGCCTGCCTGGGATTTCTGATCTTCAACTTCAACCCGGCCAAGATCTTCATGGGAGACAGCGGTTCTCTGTATCTGGGGTACATGCTTGCCAGCGTTTCGCTTCTGGGCGATAAGCCGCTGAAGAGTACCACCATACTGGCTACGCTGGTTCCCATCTGCGTACTGGCCCTGCCGCTGTTCGATACGGCCTTCGCCATCCTGCGCAGACTGTTGACTCATCGCCCCATCATGGAGGCAGACCGCGGTCATCTCCATCACCGGGTCATGGCCATAGGCTGGGGGCAGCGCCGCACCGTATTGATCCTGTACTGCATCAGCGGCGTCATGGGCGTTGCCGCCATTCTGTTCAGCCTGGACATGTTTCTCGAAACCGTGGCGCTGATGGTGATTGCTGCTACGCTGGTCTTCATCTTTCTGGATAACGACATCGTGGAGAACAGCGATCTGGTGACTCACGGGCCCCGGCTGCTGGGCGACTGGCCTCTGGGGAAGAAAAACGAAGTGACGAAGGCTGCGGAAAAGAGAGCCGTCATCAAGGAAGATAAGGAAGGAAAGGGCAGAAGATGAAAATCATGACCGTATTTGGCACCAGACCGGAAGCCATTAAGATGGCTCCTCTGGTGAAGAAATTAAACGAAGATCCGGACATCGAATCCGTCCTGTGCGTTACGGCCCAGCACCGTCAGATGCTGGATCAGGTATTGGAGCTGTTCGAGCTGACGCCGGATTACGACCTGAATATTATGAAGCCGAACCAGACCATTTCCATGATTACGGCCAATGTGTTGACGGGAATGGAGCCTGTCCTTCAGAAGGAACAGCCGGACATGGTACTGGTTCACGGCGATACGTCCACCACGTTCGTCACGGCGCTGGCCGCCTTTTACCAGCAGATTCCCGTGGGCCACGTGGAGGCGGGACTGCGAACCTACGACAAGTATTCGCCCTTCCCGGAGGAGATCAACCGGGTTTTGACGGGCCACATCGCGGAGCTGCACTTTGCGCCTACGGAGCGGAACCGCCGCAATCTGCTGGCGGAGAACATCTCCGACGATCACATCGTCATCACCGGAAACACCGTCATCGATGCGTTGTTACAGGTGGCGGATAAGCCCTATGAATTTGAGGACGAAACCCTGCGGTCGCTGGATTTTGAACACAAGCGGGTGATTACGGTGACCTGTCACCGACGGGAAAATCTGGGAGAGAACATGGAGCACATCTTCACGGCCATCCGGGACATCGCCGCCGAGTTCGACGATGTGGAGATCGTCTATCCGGTTCACATGAACCCCAAGGTTCGGGACACCGCCGGACGGATTCTGGGCCACAGCCACAACGTTCATCTGATCGAGCCGCTGCAGTACCAGCCCTTCGTCAATCTGATGGCCAGATCCTACTTCATCATCACCGACAGCGGCGGTATGCAGGAGGAAGCACCTTCCCTGGGAAAGCCTGTTCTGGTGGTCCGCCGGGAAACGGAGCGCCCCGAGGCCATCGAAGCCGGAACGGTGAAGCTGGCCGGAGTGGAACGCGACACCATCTACGCCATGGCGAAGGAGCTGTTGACCGACAAGGCTGCCTATGATACAATGGCTCATGCGGCCAACCCCTACGGCGACGGCAAGGCCTGTGACAGGATCGTAGCCGCGCTGAAGGAACAGCTGTCGGCAGCGAAATCGATCGCCGCGCGATAGGAGAAAACAGTCGGCGCGGGATGGATCGCCGCACCGGAAGAAAATAGCAGGATGGAGAACCGACCGGAGGGGCCGGTTCTCTTTAGGTTTATGACAAGGAGTGGTCGCATGGAACAAATCACCATCGACAAAAAGAAATTATATCAATCGCTGGCCGTGGTGGTCCTTCCCATCGCTTTGCAGCAGCTGATTTCCTCTTCCCTCAGTCTGGTGGATAATCTGATGATCGGAAGCATGGGAGAGGCGGAGCTGGCAGCGGTGGGTCTGGCGACCCAGGTTTACTTCATCCACTGGATGATGCTGTTCGGGTTTTCCAGCGGCTGCAATACCTTTCTGTCCCAGTTTTTCGGGACCGGCGATTGGAAGAGCTTCCGAAAAGTAGTGGGCTTTGTGATCACGGTAGCCGTCTGCGCCGGAACGGTGTTTTTCCTGGCAGCGTTGTTCATTCCGGAAACCATCATGGGGATCTTTACCGACGATCCGCAAACCATTGCCCTGGGCGCCGTGTACGTTCGCACCGGAGCGCCCTGCTTTCTGTGCATCGCTGTCAACGTTCCCTTTACGGCAGCGCTGCGGGTTTCGGAACAAGCCTCCATTCCCCTGCGCAACAGCAGCATCGCATTCTTCGGAAACACGTTCTTAAACTACGTGTTCATCTTCGGCAAATTCGGCTGTCCCGCCATGGGAGTCAAGGGCGCGGCGCTGGCCACGGTGTTCTGTCGTGTCATCGAGGTGAGCCTGACGCTGTTTGCCGTCTTCGTGCGCAAAAACGTGATCGCTGCGCCGCTGAAGGAATTTTTCGGATGGAAGCGGGAATTCGTGGCCCGTGTGGTGAGAAACTGCATTCCTACCACCATCAATGAGAGCATGTGGGCTGCGGCAACGGCCGCCTACAATGCGGCCTATGGTCACATGAGTGTTACGGCCTTCGCGGCGGTTCAAGCGGGAAATACGGTGCTGAACCTGTTTAGCATGGCGATCTTCAGTCTGGGCGACGGCATGATGATTCTTGTGGGGCAGGATCTGGGACGCCGGAATTATGACCGGGCCTTTCGCGTAGCCAGAGAGATCGTGAAGGTGGGTCTGGTGGTCGGAAGCAGCGCCGGACTGCTGCTTCTTGTGTTGTCGCGGCCCATCGCCGGTCTGTTTAATTTCACTCCGGAGGGCATTGAAACGCTGCGAAATATTTTGATCATTTACGGGTTTGCCATGGTATTGAAGCTGTACAACGGCATCCACGTCACCGGAACCTTGCGGTCCGGCGGCGATACGAAGTTCGCTATGATCTCGGAGCTGAGCACCATGTGGTTGATCGGCGTTCCTTTGGTGTATCTGGGTGCGCTGTATCTGAAGCTGCCCGTTCATTGGGTGGTTTTACTGTCCATCAGCGAAGAGGTAGTGAAGGCCTGTATTCTAACCTGGCGATTCTTCTCGAAAAAGTGGGTCAACAACGTGATTCACGGTATCGAGATTATGTGAGATATGTGAGATCGTTCTGATGACGGCGTAGGCAAAGCCGTTGGATGCGTTATACTGGACGATTTCCAGGCTGCCGCCATCTTCGTTCATGGCACCGGAATTGTGGCGTCCGGCCAGCTGCAGCTTCAGAGAACCGGTGGCATCGTAGAAGCCGGTGACGCGGGTGTCATCGGTGACCACCGGGGTGTACGTCGGTGCGACAACAGAGCCGTACACGCTGCCCATGTCGCCCTGGCTGTTGCGGGGCGCATTGGCGATAACGTAAGCCTCATCCACGGTGACGGAATCGACTTCGACGTCGTTATTGGTCAGGGAAATGGTTCCATCCTATGATAGCGGCGGGATGTAAAATCAAATATCGATATTTTGTAAAATGCGTGAGACGATTCCGCTCAGGGAGGTGTTGCACCGTCGTATTGATCGCAGGATAGGCTATGATGCAGTATATAAATAATATGTAAAAGCAAACGCGGAGATGGGCATAGCCCGCTCCGCGTTTTTCGCAATCCTTCGTTCATATTCAGTGCTAATACGTCTTCAGCTTCTCTTCGCCCTTCAACCAGCGCATGCCGCTTTCGGCCAGAGACAGCATTTCGTTTTCACCGGGGTACAGGACCACCGGAGCGATGAACTGGGTCCGTTCCTTGATCCAGTCCGTCAGCTTTTTGGAGTAAGCCAGGCTGCCGGTCAAAAGGATGGCGTCCACCTGGCCTTTCAGCGTGGCGGCTGCGGCGCCGATCTCCCGGGAGATCTGGTAGGCCATGGCTTCGTAGACTTTGGAGGAAGTCTCGTCGCCCTGGGCGATGCGTTCTTCCACTTCCAAGCCGCTGTTGGTCCCCAGATAGGCCATGATACCGCCCTTGCCGTTGATCTTCTTGCGCATTTCCCTGTGGGTCACCTGACCGCTGAAGCACAGATCGATCAAAGCGCCGGTGGGAAGAGTTCCTGCCCGTTCCGGAGAGAAGGGCCCGTCGCCGTCCAGCCCGTTGTTGGAGTCGATGACCCGGCCGCAGGCGTGAGCGCCCACGGAGATACCGCCGCCCAGATGCGCCACGATCAGGTTCAGCTCCGCGTAGGGCTTGCCGATGGAGGAGGCATAGCGGCGGGCGGTCGCCTTCTGGTTTAGAGCGTGCATGGTGCAGGTTCGGGGCAGCTCCGGCAGACCGCTGTAGCGGGCCAGATCGAAGTATTCGTCGGTTTTGACGGTGTCGGCGGTGATGACGGGGATGCCGAATTCCTGGCCCAGCTCGTAGGCGATGAAGCAGCCGGTGTTGGAGATGTGGAGACCGTAGCGCTCGGAAGCGATGTCGTCCAGCATTTCCCCGGTGATTCTGTAGATGCCGCCTTCGATGGGCTTGCAGCAGCCGCCCCGGGCGACGATGCAGTCGAAGGTGCTTAGATCGTAGCCGTGCTGGGTGAGAAAGTTCAGGACGGCCTCCTTGCGGAAGTCCTTCTGGTCCAGCGGGCTGGGATACTGATCCAGCTGTTCCTGGGAGTGGTGAAGAGATTCTCTGGCCGTCTCCTGATAGTCCTCGTAGACCGAGACCTTGGTGGAGGTGGAGCCCAGATTCATGATCAATAATGTATAGCTCATAGCAATTACCTCGTTTTTCTGTCGCAAAGCGTCGATACATTTCCCTAAGGTTATTTTAGCACTTTGCCCCGGTGGCCGCAATCGCCATTTGTACGCTTGATTCGTCGGAGTGCGAATGGTACAATAGCGGTAGAAACGGCGGCAGAAACGGAGGAGGAAAACATGAAGGTTCGAGTCAATGAAGAAAAGTGCCGCGGCTGCAAATACTGCATCCGCGTATGCCCGGCGAAAGCGATTGCCATGGGCCCTGCGGGAAAGGCGCAGATCGGCGCCAAGTGCGTGGGCTGCGGTGCCTGCGTGGATCTGTGCATGGTGGGAGCCATCGAAGAAGAATAGGAGGATCGATATGAAATTTTACATTGTAGATGCGTTTACGGAAACCGTGTTCGGCGGCAACCCTGCCGGCGTGGTGATTCTGCCGGAGGGAGCTGACTTCCCCGACGATGAGACCATGCGCAAGACGGCGGCAGAGCTGCGCTATTCGGAGACGGCGTTCATTCGCAAGACGGGAGAAAAGGAATTCAATATCCGGTACTTCACACCGGCCGCGGAGGTGGATCTGTGCGGTCACGCCACCATCGGCTCCTTCGTGGCGCTGGCGGATGCAGGACTGGTCAAGGCGGGCGAAAGCTGCGTGAACCATACGCTGGCCGGAACCATCGGCATCGACGTAGGCGAGGGTTCTGTCCTGATGGACATGGCCGTTCCCCAGTACATCAACGAGATCGGCGATGAAGCCGGACAGAAGGAGCTGTACGAAATCATGGGACTGTCCGCCGAAGGACAGGGCGTGGCCCCCGAAGCCTATCTGATTCCGGAGATGATTTCCACGGGTCTGCCGGACATCATGATGCCGGTGAAGGACGAGCATGAGCTGGCCAGAATCGCTCCGGATTTTCCGGCGCTTTCCAAGCTGTCCCAGCGCTACGAGGTCGTGGGCGTTCACGCCTTTACCGTCAACACCGCCGACGGTGCGGTACACTGCAGAAACTTCGCGCCGCTGTACGACATCGACGAAGAAGCGGCTACCGGCACCTCCAACGGTGCGCTGACCTATTATCTGTATCGCAAGGGCATCGTGGTTCCCGGTGAGGAAAACACCTTCATTCAGGGCGAAGCCGTGGGTCGTCCCTCCAAGATCAATTCCCGGCTGACCGGAGAAGGCGGAAACGTCAAGGTTCAGGTGGGCGGAAGCGGCGTGATCCTGGCCAAGGGCGAAATCAATATCTAAGGAGTAAAATCGATGATTCAGATCAATCAGGACATCTGTGCGGGTTGTCTCAGATGCATGGGCGTATGTAATTTTACCGTCTTTTCCGAAGTGGACGGCAGGGTAGCGGTGGATCCGAAAAAACGCTGCATGGCCTGCATGCACTGCGCTGCGGTGTGCCCCATGGGGGCCATCACCTGGAACGGTGAATGTGCGGTGGAGGAAGAGGTGGAAACCTACGCCGATGATTTCAAGGACGAACTGGTGAAGCTGGTGCGGCAGCGCCGCTCCTATCGTCACTTCCGGGAGCACCCGGTGGACGAGGACGTTTTGACGGAAGCTTTGGAGCTGGCATCCTGGGCCCCCAGCGCCAAAAACCAGCATCCCACCAAATGGATCGTGATCCGGTCGAGAGAGCGGATGGACGACATGATGAACAAGATCCTTGCCTGGATTCAGGAAACGGGTACCTCCATGGAGATCATGGAAGAATATAAGAAAGGAAACAACGTCGTCATGGGAACAGCGCCGATGCTGATTCTGGCCTATGGTCGCGATTCCGCCGTCAATCCGAAACAGGACACGGCCATCGCCATGACCACGCTGGAGCTGATCCTCCAGGCCCAGGGCGTAGGAACGTGCTGGGGTGGATATTTGACCCGGATGCTGAACGCCGTCCCGGCGCTGGTGGAGGACTTCGCCCTGCCGGAAGGAAATAGCTTCTACGGAGCCTTCATGGTGGGCTATCCCCAGGACGAAGATTACCTGCGGGTACCGAAGCGGCTGAAGAAGGCCGATATCACATGGAAATAAGAAATAAAAAGGAGGGGCTGTATCAAAGTCCCTCTGAAAGAAAAATCGCTGAGTCACGTGACTTCAGCGATTTTTTGACGTTGCGCCGGAGAAGAAGGTCCGATGGACGGCGGTGAGGATGTGGACCAGAGAGGACGCCGCCAGAAGGCCCAAAGCGATGGCAGCGGCCATGGAAATGGTGGTATACCCCACGGTTAAAGCCCGGGGCATGTCGTTGGCGATGAAGGCTCGCATGGTGTTGTACATACCGGCTCCCGGAACGATGGGCATGATGCCGGGGATGCAGAAGACCATGACGGGATCCTTCAGAACGCGGGCGAAGATCTGGGACAGGATCGTCACCAGAAAGGCACTGAGAAAGCAGGAAAATCCGGGGCCGTTTCCCAGAGAGACGGCGAACAGATACAGCAGCCAGCCGGCGGCGCCGGCCAGACCTGTGGCAAGCAGGTGACGGCGGGGCTGATTGAAGATCAGCGCATACCCCACGGTGGCGAACAGACCGGCGATGAATTGAAGCAGCATTACAATACACCTCCCATTCCACCGTAGATCTGAAGGACGACGGCAGCGCCCATGGCGATGGATACGGCGGTCAGGATGGCATCGGCAGCCCGGGAAACACCGGATACCGTATCCCCGGCCAGAATATCCCGCACAGCGTTGGTGATGGCGACTCCGGGGAAGAAGATCATCAGAGAACCGATGATGATGGGGTCGAAATTGTCCCCGAGCCCGAGACGGGTCACCATCAGTGTCATGGCGGTGGAGGCCGCACAGCACAGGAAGGTTTCCACGAACCAGTTCAGCTGCAGACGAACCACCAGCTTCATCTGAAACAGGTAGGTGAGAGCACCCACCAGCAGAGAACAGAGAAAGTCGGTCAGACCGCCGTCGAACATCAGCGTGAAGCAGCTGGCGATCATCATGGCTCCCAGCAGGCGGACGGGGAAGGAAAACTGCACTTCGCGGCCGATCTGTTCCACCCTCTGTTCGGCTTCTTCCAGCGTCAAGGTCTTTTCTTCCAGCTGGCGGGACAGGGCGTTGAGCTGAGAAATCCGTTCCAGATCGGTGCGGGCGCCTCGGATGCGCTTGATGTAGCTTTGGACGGCGTGATCGGCGTCCGCGGAATTGACGGTGAGAAACAGGCCGGTGGGCATGACGAACACGTCGGCATCGTCGATGCCGCAGGAGCGGCAAATGCGTGTCGTAGTGCTCTCTACACGGGCCGTTTCGGCGCCGCTTTTCAACAGCAATTCTCCGGCCTTTAAGGCCAGGAGAAGAACACGTTTTTCATCCACATTCATAGGAATTTCAACCTTTCTTAGGCTTAAAAACTCAAGAAAATAGCCATTCTACCTATTAAAATATTCGTTTTTTGGAATAGTGTCAATAGGATTTTCTGCAAAATGTTAAAATTAAAGAAGAAAATGCGAAAATTGATAAAAATTAAGGGAAAAAGTGCAAAAAAGAGGGAAAAAACACACGGATCGGTGTTGCTTATAAATGTTGAAATTTGAACGTTTCAAGGTATTTTTGACGCCGTTTGCGACAAAAAATTGTGTACAAAAGAGAATTTTGTGATATAATAGGAACGTATTTCTATTGAGAAATACGAGAAAGAGAGGGAATTTGATATGGCAAAGAAGCTTATATCTGTGTGGCTTGCCTTGACAATCTTACTCTGCTCATCAATCTCGATTTTCGCAGAAGAAACTGTGACCGGAACTTTCTTTTTCCGAGAGATCCGGATCAACGGAACACAAATTTGGAACTACGAACTGAACCGTCCGTTTTTTCTGTACAATGGCGTCACCTACGTCCCCATGTCCGAAGGGGTCCAGGGAGCCATGGGATTACAGTGTGAGATGGACTGGGAAAGCCGCACATTAAAAATTTTAAAGACCGATATCACAAAGAAACAGGTAAAGGACGCTGCGCTGGCCAACGATATGAACGACATTAAGGCCACCGTCGTCAACGACGTAAAGGTGGTCACCTATACGGCGGCGCCGAAGGAAACGGAAGCGTCGGTACTGATCGGAGAAGCTGCTGCGGGAGCGGTCGCTGCAGAGGCAGCGGGCGCAGGCGAGGCAGAGAGCACGGGAGTGGCAGCTGTCGAAGAGGCCGTGGCGGAGATGGAAGCCGCGGGAGAAGAGACGGTGATTCAGCCTCCAGTACTGATCGCACACAATCTGGACCTGGAAGGCCTTCCGGTCATGAGTTACGGCGGGACGCTGTACCTGCCGCTGAAGGCTCTGACCGACGACCCCAACCTGGGGATCAGCATCTACTACGAATCCTACAGCGGCGTTTACGTCAGCACCGATCCCGCAGTGGATGCCAAGAGCTACTGGAACGAAGCCAGATACAAGTACAATAAGGGACTGGTCAGCTACATCCGCAAGTTCAACAGCAGCATCAGCGTTGCCCGGGCGCAGGAGCTGGTGGCTCTGTTCCAGCACGAAGCGCGGATCCACGGACTGGATGAGACGCTTCTGATGGCCATCGCTCACAGGGAGAGCACCTTCAACACGGACTGCCGGGCCAGAAGCGGTGCGACGGGGATCATGCAGATCATGCCCAGGACTGGCGCAGGATATGGCGTCCAGGAATGGCAGCTGTACGACGCTCACATGAACATCAAGCTGGGAGCTAAGCTGATCAGCGGTCAGCTGGCGGCCTATAAAGGCGACATGGTCAAGGCGTTGTCGGCGTACAACCAGGGCTCCGGCCGGGTCAACCGGGGATCGTATTCCACCACCTACGCTACCAAGATTCTGAATCAGAAAGAGACCATCGTTACCCATCTGACCTCCAACGGGTTCGGATTGGGAAAATAAGAAACATCGAGAAAGAGCCGCCGGAACGGAAAAACCATTCGGCGGTTTTTCGTTGGCGTCGAAAGAATGGAAATCGGGCTTTCTTTACGGCGCAAACTATGGTAAACTATATCAGTTAAGACTGCAGTCGGAAAGGAGGAAGCCATGGGATATAAAGTGAAGCTGGATCAATTCGAAGGGCCCTTTGACCTGCTGGTCTACCTGATCGAGCACGCGCAGATGAGCATTTACGATATCCGGGTTTCTCAGATTACGACTCAGTATCTGGATTACATCGAACAGATGAAGAAACAGGACATCGCCGTAGGCAGCGAGTTCATGGTTCTGGCAGCCATGCTGATCGAGCTGAAATCGCGGATGCTGCTGCCCCGGCCTAAGGTGGCAGAAGGTACGGAAGAAGCGGAGGATCCGCGGAAGGAACTGGTACAGAAGCTGTTGGAGTACAAGAAGTTCAAGCGGGCTTCCGAGCTTCTGGCAGATCAGGAGGAGCGGATGCTCCACATCTACACCAAGCCCCAGGAGGATCTGACGGAGTACACCAAGCAGCCGGACGAGATCCTGAACATGGATCTGAACCAGTTCGTCAAGGCCTTCCATCTGTTCCTGATCCGGAAACGGCGGCTGGAAGAGGTGCGAAAGACCTACGCCCGTGTGGAACGTCAGCGGATGACCATCGAAAACCGCATTCAGCAGATGAAGGACCGGCTGTTGGAACGGGAACGCCTCACCTTCCGGGAACTGCTGATGGGGGCCACTTCCCGCTACGATGTGGTGGTGACGTTCATGTCGCTTCTGGAACTGTTGAAGCAGCACGCCGTCACGGCGCAGCAGGACGTGCGCTACGGAGAGATCACGGTGTCGCTGCAGGAAGAAACGCAGGAGGAACAGAATGACCAGTAAGAGAACGATCAAATCGGCGCTGGAATCCCTGATGTTCGTATGGGGACAGCCCCTCAATGTCAGAGAGGCTGCGGAGATGTTCAACGTTCCGTGGCGCGAGATATACGACAATATGAAGGAATTGCAGGAGGAGTATGAAGAACAGGGACGCGGGATCCGCATCCGTGAGATAGACAAGAGCTTTCAGTTCTGCACGGCGCCGGAAAACGGCGAATACATCGAACGGTTCTGTACTCCGACCCGGGAGAAGAAGCTGTCCCAGTCGGCGCTGGAGGTGCTCGCCATCATCGCCTACAAGCAGCCGGTGACCCGCAGCGAGATCGAATCCATCCGCGGGATCAAGTGCGACCGGGTGGTGGAAGGCTTGATGAAGAAGGAACTGATCGAGGAGAAGGGACGAAGCACCGGCATCGGTCGTCCCATCCTGTACGGGACCACGAAGCTGTTCCTGGAGAAGTTCGGGTTCGAATCGCTGAAGGACCTGCTGGAGATCGAAGAAATCGACGCGCTGATGGGAACGGACGAGGATGAAGAGGCGCTGAATGCGCTGGATGCCATGGGGTTCGAGCAGATTTCCCTGGAGCTGAACAAGTCGGAAGCGAAGTAAGAGAGACAGTCAATCATTCTGTGAGAGTGAAAGGGAGAGAAGGCGTATTTCTATGAAGACAAACAAGAGCTTGGGCGCGTTTTTCGCCATTCTGGCAGCCTGCATCTACGGCTGTACCGGAATTCTGGGAAAGGTGACCTATGCAGAGGGCTCCAACACCATCATGCTGACCTGGTGCCGCAGCCTGTTTTCCATTCCGGTGCTGTTTGCGGTGGTCAAGGCCAAGGGGGCGTCGCTTTCGGTGACGAAGCATCAGCTGAAGAGCCTGATCCTGCTGGGAATCACCGGCGCATCGCTGACCAGCATGTTTTTGTACGGCGCGTATAACTACATATCGGTGGGGCTGACCACCTGCATCCACTTCATCTATCCGGTCATCGTGGCCGTGGTCTGCGTGGTGGTTTTCAAGGAGAAGATCAGCCGGACGAAGGTCGCAGCCATCGTTCTGTCCGTAGTGGGTCTGTTGATGTTTCTGGAGAAGGATCTGAACCTGGACCCCAGAGGAATTCTTCTGGCCCTGTTGTCCGGCGTGGCTTACGCGGGCTACGTGATCCTCATGGACAAGGGCGGCGTCCGCGACCTTCATCCCATGGCGATCAGTTTTTATTGCTGCTGTGTGGCTTCCGTGATCATCGGAATCTATGGCGCAGCCACCTCTCAGCTGACGGTGGATATCACGCCCAAGGGATGGTTCTTCATGTTCCTGATGGCCATGTGCGTCTCGGTGGGAGCCAATTCCATGATTCCTGTGGCGGTGAAGCACGTGGGGCCGACGGCTACGTCCATCCTGGGCATGTTCGAGCCCATCTCCACGGTGATTCTGGGCTTTGTGGTACTGAACGAGACGGTGACGGCCCGGGGACTTCTGGGATGCGGACTGGTCATCGTGGCCGTGGTTCTTCTGACACTGGAAAGCAGCCGGGAGAAACACAGGGAATAATCCGTCCGGAGAACACATATCTCTTTTTCAGAGGCAACTCTGAAAAGGAGATTTTTTTATGGGAAAAATGAGGATGGGGCGAAGCAGGCCATTTGGCTCCGGTCTGGTGTTTCCGGCGCTGTGGATCGTAGGCATGGCGGTGGCGCTGGTGTTGATGGCGTCGATTGCGGTAGAACTGATGAGGGGAACGCCCGTCAGTACAGGGCTGCTGTCCGGTGCACCGTCGGTATCGGCCCAATCAGCGGTGGTCATGGATCTGACATCGGGACGGATTCTCTACGAGAAGAACAAGGATCTTCGAGTATATCCGGCCAGTACTACGAAGATCATGACGGCCCTGCTGGGCATCGAGTACGGCGATCTGGACCGCAGGATCACCGTCGGCGGCGAGGCCATCGGTGTGGAAGGATCGTCCATCTACCTGAAGGACGGAGAGACTATGTCCCTGCGGGATCTCCTGTACGGAGCCATGCTGCGCTCCGGAAACGACGCGGCAACGGCCATTGCCATGGCCATCGGCGGGGAACTGACGGAAACCGGGGCGGAAGCGACGGCGGACGGCAGCGCGGCGCCGGAGGCGCTGTCGGCGGTGGAGCGGTTCGTGGCGCTGATGAACCGTCGTGCCCGGGAGATCGGCGCTGACCACACCCATTTCGTCAATCCCACAGGCCTCCACGACGAGAACCACTACACGACGGCCTACGACATGGTTCTGATGGGGCGGGCGGCTATGCTGAATCCGGCCTTTGCCGCCATTGCGGGAGCGGATCACTGGACGGCCCAGCGGCAGGAGGATCGGGATCCTTATTTCTACAATAAGAATAAGGTAGTGCATCAGTATCAGGGCGGCAACGGCGTGAAGATCGGCTATACCAAGGCCACGGGACGAACGCTGGTCGCCTCTTCGGAGCGGGACGGCCGAAAGCTGATCTGCGTGGTGATGAACGCACCGGACTGGTTCAACGATGCCTACAGGCTGATGGACTACGCCTATGAAACCTGCGAAACGGCCACCATTGCGGGGGAGGGTCAGCGATTGGAGAAGGTAACCGTGGAGGGCGGCGTCCGGGATTCGGTCTGGGTGGGCGTCCGGGATGAGGTGACCTGCCTGATCCGGCCGGAAGAACGGAACGACCTGGAAGTTACCTGTGCGGTGACGGAACCGGTGAAAGCGCCGGTGGTGCGGGGAGAACAGGCGGGACTGCTCCACGTGTACGTCTCCGGTCAATACGTGTATTCGGTGCCGCTGTATTTTTATGAAGATGTGGATGGAGGGAAACCATGAACTTGAACTATGAATGCGTGGATGCGGGGACGGAGTACTGCCCCTGCAATCTGGCTTTGACGGGGGATTGTCTGACCTGCAGCAGGCTGCAGGGAAAGGAGTTCTGCGACTGTGGTTGGAACGGCGTTTGCGTCTACAATGAATTCGTGCAAAACGGCAGGAGAACGGCGGGACCGCGCACAGCCTTCGATGCGTCGGTGGTGAGCCGAAGAAAATTCGACGATCTGACGGTACTGGAGCTGGCCGTGGGAAGGGGCTTTGCGGTTCGCGCATCCCGACCGGGAAGCTACGTGTTTCTGCGCCGTCCGGATCAGAGAGAGTGTTACGACGTTCCGATTTCCGTTCTGAAAACGGGAGAGCGAAAGGGTACCATTCACGTGGCGATAAAGGAGTTGGGCCCGAAGTCCAAGGCGCTGCTGGAAGACGGCCCGTCCCGGTTGGAGGTGCGCGGCGTCTATGGCGGAGGCCTGCAGGGCGTCAGGTATCTGCAGCCCGGATATCTGCGAGGAAAGCGGGTGCTGTTCGTGACGAAGGGCATCGGCGCAGCTCCGGCGCTGCTCACCATGCAGCGGCTTCCGGAAGAGGTCCGAGCGGATTGGATTGCCGACGAAGAGAAGGTGGGAAAGGAATTTCTGGACGTCTACGGTCAGGACTGTCCGCGGGAATCCGTCTCTCTGGCGCAGCCGGAACAGCTGGCCGGCGTCAGGGAACGGTTGAAGCGCGGCGGTTACGATGTGGTGGCGGTGATGGCGTCGGACTACTTCGTCCAGGTCATCTGCGCCCTGGCGGGAGAGGTCCTGCCGCAAGCCCGCCTGGTCTGGAGCAACAACGCCAGGCTCTGCTGCGGCGAGGGAATCTGCGGCGCCTGCACGGAGACGACGGCCGACGGCCAGGTGATCCGCCGCTGTAAGTGTCAGGAGGTATGAGAGCGATTTGACGCGATCCGGCGCAGTTTGTTTGTAAATGGTAAACCACATGCGTGGACGAAAAAAATGCCGCCTTTACAGGCGGCGTGAGTCAGCTATTCAAATTTCTTCAG
>JAGATO010000025.1 GCA_017621195.1 Bacillota bacterium
ATCCTGCTGACGGGCAAGGGCCGCGAAACGCGGCAGAAGCGGGGGACGAAATACGTGGAAACGTCCTCCGACGTGGATTATGTAACGGAGAATCTGTAGAGGTGAACGATGGGAATGGAGAGAGCATTGGAGATCGAGGCGTTGGTGGAAGAGCAGCGCCGGTTTTTCAACACAGGGGCAACACTGCCGCTGCGGGTGCGCAGGGATTATCTGCGCCGCCTGGCAAAAGTGATCCGGACCATGGAAGGAGATATTCTGGATGCGCTGTACCGGGATCTGGGAAAGAATGGTACGGAGGGCTACATGACGGAAATCGGTATGGTGCTGTCCGAGATCGCGTATATGAGAACGAACCTGAATCGTCTGGCAGCAAAGCGGCCCCGGATTACTCCGCTGGCGCAGATGCCGGCTAGGAGCTACGAGCTTCCGGTACCTTACGGTGTGGTTCTGGTCATGAGCCCCTGGAATTATCCGTTTTTGCTTTCCGTGGAGCCCATGGTGGATGCGGTGGCGGCAGGCAATACGGTGGTGATCAAGGTCAGCAGGGATGCACCGGCCACTGCGGACGTGGTTCGAAAGCTGGTGGAGTCCGTATTTCCCCGGGGCTACGTGGCCGTGGTGTCCGGAGGACGGGAGGAAAACCGGTCTCTTCTTGCACAGAAGTTCGATTCAATCTTCTTTACAGGAAGCAAGGAAGTGGGACGCTGCGTCATGGAACAGGCTGCGCATCATCTGACGCCTGTCACTTTGGAACTGGGCGGAAAGAGCCCCTGCATCGTGGATGAGACGGCCGATCTGGCAAGGGCGGCGGTGCGGATCGCCTTCGGAAAATTCCTGAATGTGGGACAGACCTGCGTGGCGCCGGATTACGTTCTGGTTCACGAAAGCGTTCGGGATGAATTCGTAGAATTGCTGAAGATCGCCATCGCTGATCAGTACGGCGGTGACGCCCTGAACAATTCCCATTACGGGGCCATCGTCAACGAAAAACACTTCCATCGCCTGCTGCGTCTGATCGATCCCGATAAGGTGGTTTATGGAGGCCTCAGCACAGGACGTAAGATCGAACCCACCGTCATGATCGATGTGACACTGGACGATCCGGTGATGAAGGAAGAAATCTTCGGACCGATCCTGCCGGTGCTGACCTACGTAACGATGGAGGATGTGAAGAAGATCGTGGCACAGCATCCTACGCCGCTGGCGCTGTATCTGTTTACCAGAAATCCTCAGAACAAAGACCGGATCCTGTCGGAGATCCAGTTCGGCGGCGGCTGCATCAACGATACCATCATCCATCTGGCAACCAGCCACATGGGATTCGGAGGGGTAGGAGAAAGCGGCATGGGCAGTTACCACGGCCGCCACGGCTTTGAGACCTTTACCCACAGGAAATCCGTGGTGGAAAAGCCGGCCGGTCTGGAGATTCCACTGCGGTACCAGCCGTATACAAAGTGGAAGGATCGCCTGATCCATCTGTTTTTGTGGTAAGAAAATTGAAAGGTGAAAATCCTTGCAATTTCAATTGTTTCATGTTAATATTATAATATCTATGTACATCGGCTTCGGTTGATGTACATTTTATTGTCGAGAAGTCGAAGACCGGACCGAAGGGACGGTTGCCGGAGATATCATGGGAGGAAAAGAACTTTGATCACAGTTACGAATGTCAGTTTGAACTTCAGCGGTCAGCCGCTGTTTAAGGATGTGGATCTGAAATTTACGCCGGGAAACTGCTACGGCATTATCGGAGCCAACGGTGCCGGAAAGTCCACGTTTCTGCGCATTTTGTCGGGAGACCTGGAACCTTCCACCGGCTCGGTGACGATGCCGCCCCAGATGCGCATGTCCGTATTGAAGCAGGATCACTTCGCCTTCGAAGAGTATACCGTACTGGATACGGTCATCATGGGAAACAAAAGACTGTACGATATCATGAAGGAAAAGGATGCACTGTACGCCAAGGAAGACTTCAGCGATGAGGATGGAATCCGGGCTTCCGAACTGGAAGGCGAATTCGCGGAGATGAACGGTTGGGAGGCGGAATCCGACGTGAGCCGCCTGATCCAGGGACTGGGATTGTCCAACGATATCCTGTACAGCGGAATGGATACGCTGATGGAAAAGGAAAAGGTAAAGGTTCTGCTGGCGCAGGCCCTGTTCGGAAAACCGGATATCATCCTGCTGGACGAGCCCACCAACGGTCTGGACATCCAGGCCATCGACTGGCTGGAAGATTTCCTGATGGAATACGAGGGGACGGTCATCGTCGTCTCCCACGACCGTCACTTCCTGAACACCGTCTGCACCAACATCGTGGACGTGGACTACGGAAAGATCAAGATGTACGTGGGAAACTACGAATTCTGGTACGAATCCAGCCAGATGATCCAGCGCATGATGCGGGATCAGAACCGGAAGAACGAAGAGAAGATCAAGGAACTTCAGAACTTCATCCAGCGGTTCTCCGCCAACAACTCCAAGTCCAAGCAGGCCACGGCCAGAAGAAAGCTTCTGGATAAGCTGACCGTGGAGGAAATGCCGGCATCTTCCCGCCGCTATCC